>JACQZD010000071.1 GCA_016207865.1 Nitrospirota bacterium | reverse complement strand
CCTGTTGTAGATGAAGAAAAGTGCATCGGATGCGGCAATTGCGCTGAAATCTGCCCCAGCGTCTTTCAATTGATTGATGACAAATCCCACGTCATTGACCCTGAAGCCTGCGATTATGCCGACTGCTGCGAGGCGGCGGCTGAGAACTGCCCGGTTGAAGCAATCACACTGCAGTGAACAGTGTTATCAACTGACAGCCTGTTAAAAACTTCTTTGATGCCTTTATCCGTCATTGACCCGGAAGTACCTTTTAAGATGTCATTCCGGCAGGTCGTAAGCCGGAATCCAACTCCTTAGTTTTCTGGATACCCGCTTTCGCGGGTATGACAAACTTCCACGTTGAAACAAGCTTTTTCAACAGATTGCTGACACTGACACCTGACACTTTGACACTTTCTGCTTCCGCATCCCACATTATTTATGCATTTGTATTAAAATAATACTTCCATGCAAAGAGTCTTAATCTTATCGCTTGTTTTTGTCCTCATCTTTATAGGAGGGATTGCCGCCGGCAGTTATCTTGCGCTCACGCGCGGAGTGCCCCAGATAGAAGAAATCAAGAGCTACAAACCAGCCAGCGGCACAAAAATTTATGCTGACGATGACACTGTCATAGGCGAATTTAAAGAGGAGAAAGGCATATACACACCCCTTAGAAAAATCCCGAAAAATCTTCTAAACGCCGTCATTGCCACTGAGGACGCAAGATACTGGTCCCATAAAGGAATTGATTACATCGCAATCGCAAGGGCGTTTTTAAAGGACACTATTTCGCTGAGAATCAAAGAAGGCGGAAGCACTATAACACAGCAGCTTGCAAAGTTGCTCTTCCTTGCGCCTGAGAAAACCCTTCAGAGAAAAATTCGGGAGGTAATCCTTGCATTCAGGCTTGAGAAAAACCTGTCAAAAGACGAGATACTTGAACTCTACCTTAACAGGATATATTTCGGGCACGGCGCTTATGGCATTGAAATGGCGGCAAAGACATATTTCGGCACATCCATCCAGGACATAAATCTTTCCGAAGCTGCTCTTTTAGCCGGCATAATCAAGGCGCCTACCACTTATTCACCGTACAATAATCTTGAAAAAGCAAAGGAAAGGCAGTATGTTGTGCTTAAAAGGATGGAGGATGCTGGCTATATCTCAGAGAAAGAAATAAAAGGCGCTTATGAAAAGCCGCTTTATCTTTCAAGCCTGAGATACGGCTATGAGGCGCCGAGTTATTTTTTTGAATACATAAGAAAATATCTTGAGGACAAATTCGGCATTGAGGCGGTCTACAAGGGGGGGCTGCGGGTTTATACTCCCCTTAATATGAAAATGCAGATTGCAGCCATAAGGGCGCTGCAGTCAGGACTGCGGGATGTAGACAAGAGACAGGGTTTCAGGGGACCTGCCGCACACAAGGATATTGACCCTGAAGAAATGCTGAAGGAAAACGAACCGCTCCCAAAGGTCCTGATGAACCCCGGAGATATTCTGACAGGCATAGTGCTTAAGGTATCGGCAGATGAGGCGCAGGTAAATGCCAGGGGGATTACAGGAAAAATATTCCTCTCGGATTCTTTATGGGCCGGCAGGCTCATTGACGCTAAAGGAAAAATAATCAGGGAATTTAAAAATCTCAGGCTCACAGACATTTTAAAGACAGGAGATATTATAAAGGTCCGCATAAAAACGCTTCAGGTCAAAGCGCCTGTTTTCCTGCTTGAACAGGAGCCTGTTGTAGAGGGCGCGCTTGTAGCGATGGAGCCGTCAACAGGACATATAAAGGCCATGGCAGGCGGCTATGATTTCATGCGAAGTGAATTTAACAGGGCCGTGCTGGCGAAGAGACAGGCCGGTTCGGCTTTCAAGCCGATAATATATGCCGCATCAATGGATAAGGGCTTCAACCCTGCAAGCATTATAATTGACGAGCCCGTAAGCTACCCGAGCGGACAACTCGGCGACTGGCAGCCTGAGAATTATGACCATGAATACTGGGGGGCCACGCGTTTAAGAGAGGCTCTTGCGTATTCAAGAAACATAGTGACAATAAGACTGCTTGAAAAAACAGGCGTGGGAAATGTCATAGAGTTTGCGAAAAATCTTGGGTTTCAGGGGCCATTTCCCGAGGACTTAACGCTTGCGCTCGGCTCCCTCAGCGTAAGCCCGCTTGAGATGACTTCGGCATTTTCCGTTTTTGCAAACGAAGGCGTAAGGATGAAGCCTCTTGCAATAAAATACATCACAGACAGCGGCGGCGAGGTTATTGAGGAAAATAAACCGGAGGGCTCTGAGGTCATCAGTCCCCAGACGGCATTCCTCGCCACGTCCATGCTTGAGGACGTCGTAAGGCACGGGACAGGCTGGAGGGCCAAGGCGCTTCAGGTGCCTGTAGCCGGAAAAACAGGCACCACAAATGAATATAGAGATGCCTGGTTTGTCGGGTACACTCCGGCGCTTTCTGCAAGCGTCTGGGTAGGGTTTGATGATATGCGTCCGCTCGGTCACGGAGAAACAGGCGCAAGGGCGGCATCGCCGGCTTGGGTATCCTTTATGAAAGACGCCCTGTTTGCTTTAGGCAATGAAGACACGGCAGGGGAAACATTCCGCATCCCGGATGGAATCATAACAGCAGAGATTGACCCGGCCACAGGACTTCTTGCTACAAATAAAACCGACCGGATGACTGAATTTTTTAAACAGGGCACTGCCCCAAAAACATATTCAAAACAGGTTTCAACAGGAACTAAAAAAGAAGAAAAGAAAAATCTTGATTTGGACTAAACAGCAGGATTTATGGGGTCAAGCGGTCAAATAAAACAACAATAAAAACTTACATAAAACATTGTCATTCCACGACTTGATCGGGGAATCCAGAGATAACGACTGAGGTCTGGATTGTCCGGTCAAGCCGGACAATGACAGACT
>JACQZD010000070.1 GCA_016207865.1 Nitrospirota bacterium | reverse complement strand
CAGGTCGGCGTGCCTTACATAGTTGTATATATGAACAAAGTAGACATGGTAGACGACCCTGAGCTTATAGAATTGGTAGAAGTAGAGATAAGGGACCTGCTTAACAAGTACAGCTTTCCCGGTGACAAGATACCGGTGATAAAGGGTTCGGCGTTAAAGGCCATGGAGTCCGCAAGCAAAGACGCCAATGCGGCGGAGTACAAGAGCCTTGCGGAGTTACTGAAGGCCTTGGATGAGTACATACCCACGCCGGAGAGGGATATAGACAAGCCGTTTTTAATGCCCATAGAGGACGTATTCAGCATATCAGGGAGGGGCACGGTAGTAACAGGCAGGGCCGAGCGCGGAATAATCAAAGTAGGCGAGGAGATGGAGATAGTGGGGCTGGGTGATACCAGGAAGACAGTGGCGACCGGAGTGGAGATGTTCAGGAAACTGCTTGACGAAGGCCGGGCTGGAGACAACATCGGCGTATTGTTAAGGGGCACGGCAAAGGAAGAAGTGGAGAGGGGAATGGTTCTTGCCAAGCCCGGCAGCATAACGCCTCACAAGAAATTCAAGGGAGAGATATACATATTGACCAAGGAAGAAGGCGGCAGGCACACGCCGTTTTTTAACGGATATAGGCCTCAGTTTTACTTCAGGACCACGGACGTCACCGGAGTGGCGACGCTTCCTTCCGGGGTGGAGATGGTGATGCCCGGAGACAATGTGACGATAACGGTGGAACTGATAACGCCGATAGCCGGAGACAATGTGACGATAACGGTGGAACTGATAACGCCGATAGCCATGGAGAAGGAATTAAGGTTTGCGATAAGAGAAGGCGGAAGGACCGTAGGCGCAGGCGTTGTGAGCGAGGTTATTGAATAAAGGTTGAAGGATGAGTTTTAAAAAAACTTGAACCCTTGAACCCTCTTTAAGAGGAGATAGACTATGCGTGACATAATACTTTTACAGTGTAGTGAGTGTAAAAATAAAAATTACTCCACTACTAAAAACAAGACCAATACTCCTGACAAACTTAATATGAAAAAGTATTGCAGGAATTGCAGAAAACATACGGCACATAAGGAGACAAAAGCGTAAAAAGACAGTCAACAGTTGACTGTTAACTGTTAACTGTTTAAGGATTAGGCCAGTAGCTCTAACGGCTAGAGCGACGGACTCCAAATCCGAAGGTTGGGGGTTCAAATCCCTCCTGGCCTGCCATATTAAAAAGGAAACTGAGAAGTAAAAACTAAGAAGTGGGCAGCAGGAAAAATAAGAAGTAGAAAATGAGAAGCAGGAAGTGAAAAGCAGGAGGAAGCGACTGTGATTGAGAAGATTAAAAATTTCTTAAAAGAAGCAAAGCTTGAGTTGAAAAAAGTTATATACCCTACACGCGAAGAGGTGATAGGGTCGACAAGGGTTGTAATTATAGCAGTCCTGGCGGTTGTAATATTCTTAGGACTGGTAGACCTCTGTCTTTCTAAATTAGTCGGGCTGGTAATAAAGTAGTCTGCCCATATTGAGAGGAGATTATGGCAAAGAAGTGGTATGTAGTGCATACATATTCCGGATTTGAAGAAAAAGTAAAATCTACTATTGAAAGAAATATTTCCGCAAAGGAATTAAAGGAAAAGATCACCCAGATATTAATCCCTACAGAGAAAATCATAGAGCTGAAGGGAGGGAAAAAACGGGAGACCACCAAGAAATTCTATCCGGGATATATCCTTGTTGAGATGGACCTTGACGATACAACATGGCATTTTATAAGAAGCACCCCCAGGGTCACGGGATTTGTGGGAGGCACACAGCCGACCCCCCTTCAGCAGGAAGAAGTGGACGTAATTATTCAGCAGATAGAAAAGGGGCCGGCCCCTCAGGTAAAGACTCACTTCGTCAGAGGCGACAGCGTGCGTATAACCGATGGTCCGTTCACCAACTTTAACGGCGTCATTGATGAAGTTGATTCGGATCACAGCAAATTACGCGTTATGGTAACTATATTCGGCAGGCAGACCCCTGTTGAATTAAATTTTCTGCAGGCAGAAAGGACTTAAAAAAACGACAAAATCAAAACAACTTTAACATCTGACGTCATTCACCGATTTAATCGGGGAATACAGAAAAAAACGACTGGATTCCGTATCAAGTACGGAATGACAAAAATTTTTGAATTTAATTTTGGAGGGAATAGATGGCTAAAAAAGAAGTTATTGCACAGGTAAAATTACAGATTTCCGCGGGCAAGGCAACACCAGCTCCGCCGATAGGCCCCGCGCTGGGACCTCACGGAATAAACATCATGGAATTCTGCAAAGCCTTCAACGCTCAGACTCAGGCAATGGGTGATACAATCATCCCGGCTGTCCTTAGTGTATATAATGACAGGTCGTTTACATTTATATTGAAAACCCCGCCTGCGGCAGAACTGCTTAAAAAGGCTGCCGGCATAGTCAAAGGCTCCGGCACACCGAATAAAGAAAAAATAGGAAAAGTAACTATGGCCCAGATAAGGGAGATTGCAAAAACAAAAATGCCGGACCTGAATGCATTTGACATAGATAAGGCCGCCAAAACCATTGCCGGGACGGCAAAAAGCATGGGGTTGGAGATTGTAGGGTAAGAGGAGGAATCATGGGTAAAAAACATTCAGCTTCAAAAGAAAAGGTTGAAAGCGCAAAACAATATTCGCTTGAAGAAGCCGTTAATATGGTGAAACAGCTTGCTCATACCAAGTTTGACGAGACAGTTGATCTGGCTATGAACCTTGGCGTTGATCCGAAAAAGTCAGACCAGATGGTAAGGGGAACCGTTGTTCTTCCCCATGGTCTTGGAAAAAAAGTCAGGGTAATCGCCTTTGCTAAAGGCGAAAAGGCAAAGGAGGCCGCCGACGCCGGAGCCGAACATGTCGGAGCGGAAGATCTCGTAGAGAAAATCAGCGGCGGATGGCTGGATTTTGACAAAGTGGTTGCCACGCCTGACATCATGGGCGTTGTAAGCAAGCTTGGTAAAGTCCTCGGTCCGAGGGGACTGATGCCCAATCCAAAAACAGGAACCGTAACTTTTGACATAGGCCGGGCGGTTAAAGACATAACCGCCGGAAAAGTTGACTATAAAACTGAAAAGGCAGGCGTGGTCCATGTGTCGATCGGCAAGGTATCTTTTGACAGTAAAAAACTCATTGATAATGCCAGAACGGTTTTAGATGCAGTTATGAAAGCAAAGCCGGCAACAAGCAAGGGCACATATCTTAAGAGGTTGTCTGTTTCATCCACTATGGGTGTCGGGGTTACCGTGGATGTTGCAAAAACAACCAGGGCATAGGGCAGACGTCCTTCTGCCATACTCTGCTGATATAAAAGAAAGGAGGACACTAAACTGAATAAAGAGAGCGTCAAAACAAGAAATGCAGTAAAAGAACTTAAAGCCGGTGTGGTTTCAGACCTTCACGGCAAGTTTGAAAAAGCCACTGGTGTGATATTCACAGATTACAAAGGGCTCACGGTTCAGGAAATTTCCGATCTAAGGAAAGTGCTACGGACTGCTTCCATAGATTACACGGTCGTAAAAAATACCCTTGCCAGAAGGGCCTCGGAAGGAACTCCTGTTAATATAGCCAAAGATAATCTCACGGGGCCCGTGGGAATTGCTTTTGGCTACCACGATGCCGTACTGCTTGCAAGAAAAGTCCTTGAATTCGCCAAAACTAATGAGAAGCTGAAGGTCAAAGGCGGAGTTATTGAAGGAAAGGCCTGTAATGCGGCAGAAATAAAAACTGTTTCAGGACTGCCTTCAAGAGAAACTCTGCTCTCTATGTTTATCGGAGCCATGCAGAGTCCTTTGAATAAACTCGGCGGAGCGCTTAGCGCCACATTGACAAAATTTGCTTACGCCATGGAGGCGTTAAAAACTAAAAAAAGCAGTTAGTGAAAAGTGGTCCCGAAGCGTCGGGATAACTTTTAACTCATAACTTACAAATTCATTAAGGAGGATTTAAAATGTCTATCGCAAAGGATCAGGTTTTTGAATTTATTGACAAGATGACCATCTTGGAGATGTCACAGTTTATAAAGGAGTTTGAGGACAGATACGGGGTTACGGCAGCAGCCCCCGTTGCTGTAGCCGTAGGCGCTGCAGCCCCTGCAGCGGCGGCGGCAGCCGAGGAAAAGACCAGCTTTGATGTCATATTGACAGCGGCAGGCGACAAAAAAATCCAGGTTATAAAAGTGGTAAGGGAGCTCACAAGCCTCGGACTTAAAGAGGCAAAAGACCTCGTGGACGGCGCTCCAAAGCCTGTAAAGACCGGAGTCTCAAAAGAAGAGGCCGACTCAATCAAGGCAAAGCTGGAAGAGCAAGGCGCAAAAACAGAGATAAAGTAAAAAGACCGTAAGGCGTAAAGCGTAAGGCGTGATGAGAATGTTTTCTTTAACTCGTTACGCATTACCCGTCACGCATCACGAATAAATAAGGAGTGCTATGACAAAAAGATTAAGGTCAAGAAGAGATTTTGGCAAAATCCCGCAGATACTTGCAATACCGGATCTCATAGAGGTACAGAAGCGTTCTTTTGAACGGTTTCTGCAAAAAGATATTCCGGCCTCAAAGAGGGAAGACAAAGGACTGCAATCAGCGTTCAACAGCATATTCCCTATTGTTGACTATAACGAGGCTGCGACCATTGAGTTCGTGGAATACATAATAGGCAAACCGAAATACGATGTCGGGGAATGCATTCCAAAGGGCATTACTTATGCCTCCACTCTTAAAATAAGGGTGAAGCTGAATCTGGTAGGGACGGAAGATGCCGAAATAAAGAAACCTGCTGAAATCAGAGAGGAAGAAGTCTATTTAGGCGAACTACCTCTGATGACTGAGACAGGCACATTTGTAATAAATGGAACGGAACGGGTTATCGTAAGCCAGCTTCACCGCTCCCCGGGCGTTTTTTTCAGTCATGAAAAAGTCGGCGGCAAGGTTTTTCATTCAGCCAGAATAATACCGATGCGGGGTTCGTGGTTTGACTTTGAATTTGACGCAAAGGACGCCCTTTTCGTAAGAATTGACCGCAGAAAGAAATTGCCGGCCACCATAATTTTAAAGGCGTTAAACTATACGGATGAACAGATTCTTGAAATGTTTTATCCGATTGAAGAGATAAAGACAAAGGACGGCATTGCATACCGTCAGCTAAGTGATGTGCTTGTCGGACTAAAGGCCGCTCAAAGCATTTATGCGCCAAAAACAAAAGAGCTGATAGTAAAGGAAGGCAGCAGGATAACAAAAGCAATACTGAAAAAAATCGAATCATCCGGCATCAGGGAAATTCCCATGTCAAAAGAAGAATTGACCGGAAGGGTCACGCTTGGGGACATTATAGACCCTGAAACCGGAGAAGTTGTTCTGGAAAGCAATGAAGAAATTACGCCTGAGCTTGCGGATAAAATACTCGGTTTGAAATCTACAACACTGCGTCTGCTGTTTATTGACGGAATACACCACCTGACATCCATAAGGGACACCCTGCTTATGGACAAAGTAGCTTTTAATCCTAAACGCTATGACCTTTCTTCAGTCGGAAGGCTTAAACTCAATACAAGGCTGGGGCTTGACATTCTGCTGGAGACAAGGCTCCTGGCCGATAAAGACATCTTTGAAATACTGCGTTATCTCCTCGGGCTCAGGGCCGGACGCGGAGAGGTTGATGATATTGATCATCTCGGCAACAGAAGGGTACGAGCGGTAGGCGAACTGCTTGAAAACCAGTTCAGGATCGGACTGGTGCGCATGGAACGCGCAATCAAGGAAAAAATGGCCCTCACCGAACTTGATACTGTAATGCCGCATGACCTCATAAACGCGAAACCCGTTATTGCAGTCATTAAAGAATTTTTCGGTTCAAGCCAGTTGAGCCAGTTTATGGATCAGACAAATCCTTTGTCCGAAATAACACACAAAAGAAGGTTGAGCGCACTCGGCCCCGGAGGTCTTACAAGAGAACGGGCGGGATTTGAGGTCAGGGACGTGCACCCTACACATTACGGACGCATATGCCCTGTTGAAACGCCTGAAGGCCCGAACATCGGGTTGATCACCTCCCTTGCAACATACGCAACGGTTAATGAATTCGGCTTTATTGAATCGCCGTACAGAAAGGTAAAAAACGGCTTTGTAACGGATAATATTGATTACCTCTCTGCGATACAAAGCGAAGTCTTCATAATCGCACAGGCCACATCTCCTATTGATGCAAAAGGCCACCTCATCGGAGATACGGTATCTGCGCGAGCCGGCGGAGATTTCAGAATAGTAACGCCCAATGAAGTGCAATACATGGATGTTTCCCCAAAGCAAATTGTAAGCATATCCGCATCACTCATACCTTTCCTTGAAAATGACGATGCCAATAGGGCGCTGATGGGCTCCAACATGCAAAGGCAGGCAGTTCCGCTGCTGCGCACTGAAGCCCCCATAGTCGGGACCGGCATGGAAGGCATTACTGCAAGAGATTCAGGGGTCACTGTTATTGCAAAAAAATCAGGGACAGTAGAATCTGCCGATGCCTCAAGAATTGTCGTAAGACATGACGACGGTGTAAATATATATAACCTTATAAAGTTTTACAGGTCCAACCAGGCGACCTGTGTCAACCAGAAACCGCTCGTAAAAGCCGGTGAATCAGTAAAAAAAGGGCAGGTAATCGCCGATGGGCCTGCCACGGAAATGGGTGAACTGGCCCTCGGCAAAAACGTCCTCGTTGCATTCATGCCTTGGGAAGGGTATAACTTTGAAGATGCCATAATCCTGAGCGAACGCCTTGTAAAAGATGATGTCTTCACCTCAATACACAGCCTTGTAAAAGATGACGTCTTCACCTCAATACACATTGAAGATTTCGCGATTGAAGCAAGGGAGACTAAGCTCGGGCCCGAGGAAATAACCAGAGATATCCCCAATATCGGAGAAGAGGCGCTCAGGAATCTTGATGAAAACGGGATTATAAGGATTGGCGCCGAGGTAAAACCCGGCGATATACTCGTGGGCAAAGTCACCCCAAAAGGTGAAACGCAATTAACACCCGAGGAAAAACTGCTCAGGGCCATCTTTGGGGAAAAAGCTGAAGAGGTAAGAGAAAACTGTCTCTATGTCCCGCCCGGGATAGAGGGCACTGTCATAGATGTAAAGATATTTGCGCGCAAGGGAGTTGATAAAGGCGACAAAACAAAAAACATAGAGGAGGAAAATATAAACCGCCTCCAGTTGGACCTTGAAGAAGAAATCAAAATAACAAAAGAGAGCGCATACAAAAAGATGCGCGATATGCTCCTGGGTCAGAAAGTTACAGAAGACGTCAGGCCGCCCAAGAAAAAGGAATTGGTATGCGAAAAGGGAAAAAAACTGACAGAAGCGCACCTTCAAGGCATACCTGATTCATTCCTCAGCAAGATAAAAATTGCAGACGAAGAAGAAGGCGAAAGAATCAGACTGCTTGAAGAAAAGACACACCAAACCATAAGTTCGCTGGAAAACCGTTATACTGAAAAATTGGAGAGGGCTAAAAAAGGCGATGAACTTCCTCCGGGCGTCTTTAAAGTGGTTAAGGTTTATATTGCGATGAAACGGAAAATTCAGGTCGGCGACAAGATGGCGGGAAGACACGGCAACAAAGGCGTCATCTCAACAATAGTCCCTGAAGAAGATATGCCGTATATGCCTGATGGAACGCCTGTTGATATAATTCTTAATCCGCTTGGAGTTCCGTCCAGAATGAATGTCGGTCAGATACTTGAGACTCACCTGGGATGGGCTGCAAAGAAATTAGATATACATGTTTCAACCCCTGTGTTTGAAGGGGCCAAGGAGTCGGAGATAAAAGACCTGCTTAAAGAGGCAGAACTGCCTCCCGGGGGTCAGATAACGCTCTATAACGCAAAAACAGGCGAGCCGTTCCATAAGGCTGTAACCGTAGGTTATGTGTACATGATGAAACTTCACCACCTGGTTGAAGACAAAATACATGCGCGTTCAATCGGACCTTACTCGCTTGTCACCCAGCAGCCTCTGGGAGGCAAGGCGCAGTTCGGAGGGCAGAGACTCGGCGAAATGGAAGTCTGGGCGCTTGAGGCTTACGGGGCCGCGCATACGCTTCAGGAATTTCTCACAGTCAAAAGCGATGACGTCATAGGCAGGGCACGGATGTATGAGGCAATAGTCAAGGGCGACGTCAATCTTGAGCCCGGCGTGCCCGTATCATTTCACGTTCTGATAAAGGAACTTCAAAGCCTCGGGCTTGATGTTGAACTGATGGAAGAGAAACCCGAGGTTAAACTGGCGCCTTCGCAAAATAAGCGTAAGACGCCCGTCTTAAGCAAAAAGGAGAACCATTAATGGAAGATATCTATTCAATATTTGAGAAGCCCAAAAATCCGACAGAGTTTTCGGCTATAAAAATAAGGCTGGCCTCACCTGAAAAGATAAGGGCCTGGTCTTACGGAGAAGTGAAAAAGCCGGAGACAATAAACTACAGGACTTTCAAGCCTGAAAGGGACGGACTTTTCTGCGCTAAGATATTCGGACCTGTCAAAGACTGGGAATGTATCTGCGGCAAGTATAAAAGGATGAAGCACAGGGGAGTTGTCTGCGATAAATGCGGCGTTGAAGTAATTCAGGCCAAGGCGCGCAGGGAAAGGCTCGGACACATAGAGCTTGCAACGCCTGTGGCGCACATCTGGTTTTTAAAAGGCATCCCCTCGCGCATAGGGACTCTCCTTGACATGACGATGCGACAGCTTGAAAAAGTGCTTTATTTCGAAAGTTATATAGTGGTTGACGCCGGAGATACTAAACTGAAAAAGAAAGACCTTCTGACCGAAGAGGAGTATAAAAAGAAACTCGCGGAATCAGGCGATAAGTTCAAGGCTGGCATCGGCGCCGAGGCTATCAGGGAATTACTCAGGGACCTGGACCTGGATGCCATAGCAAAAGATCTTAGATTAAAAATCCGCGAAACATCTTCCGCAGGGACCAAAAGAAAGCTGACAAAAAGACTGCGGATAGTTGAGGCCTTCAGAAAATCAGGCAATAAGCCGGAATGGATGATCATGGACGTAATTCCGGTTCTGCCGCCTGACCTCCGCCCGCTTGTTCCTCTTGAAGGCGGAAGATTTGCCACATCCGACCTCAATGACCTTTACAGAAGGGTAATAAACAGGAACAACAGATTAAGAAGGCTTATGGAGCTGAAGTCTCCGAGCGTCATTATCCGCAACGAAAAAAGAATGCTTCAGGAGTCGGTAGACGCCCTGTTTGACAACGGCCGAAGGGGGCGCGTGCTAAAGGCCACCACCAAGAGACCGCTCAAGTCCCTGAGCGACATGATAAGAGGCAAGCAGGGGCGTTTCAGACAGAACCTCCTCGGGAAAAGGGTTGACTACTCCGGGCGTTCCGTCATAGTCGTAGGTCCTGAGCTTAAGCTTCACCAGTGCGGGCTTCCAAAGACAATGGCGCTTGAACTTTTTAAGCCTTTTGTATTTAACAAACTTGAAGAAAAAGGATTCGCAACAACAATAAAGGCCGCCAAAAAAATGGTGGAAAAAGGTCTGCCCGAGGTATGGGATGCGCTTGACGAAGTGATAAGAGAGCATCCTGTTTTATTAAACAGGGCGCCGACCCTTCACCGTTTGGGAATTCAGGCCTTTGAT
>JACQZD010000069.1 GCA_016207865.1 Nitrospirota bacterium | reverse complement strand
GAGCACAATGACGCCCATGTAAAGACATATCTTGAATGGGCTTCAAAGGCAGAACTTTCAGGCAGAAAGGACCTCGCAGAAATCCTCCGTCAAATCGCGGCAGAGGCAAAAAAACAGGACGAATTATTTAAAAAGGCACTAAAGACAGCATAGCAAATACTGCCTCATTCGCCCTCTTTAGCTTCCTGCCTTAAGTTCTCCCAGCCTTTTAAAATGCAATTTGAAGCTCAAGGATTGCAGGTGCTAGATTATGTTAATGAGGAATGCAGAAGGGGAAAATAAAACAAGGCTCCTCTACAAACCAATTGTTCACATTCTATTAATTGTTGCTACTGGTTTGATTGCCTATTCTAATACCTTCAATGTGCCGTTTCAGTTTGATGATTATACCTATATTATTGACAATCATAAATTAAGAAATTTAAGTAACTTCTGGCCGCCTACCGGGTCCAGATGGACTGGGCTTTTGACATTTGCCTTGAATTATAAATTCGGAGGACTAAGTGTTACAGACTACCATATAGTTAACATCATCATTCACATCATTAATGCCTTGCTCGTTTACCGGCTGGTGCTGCTGACATTTAAAACACCCTTCCTTAGAAAAGACAGTGGCAGAGGGGTAAAGGGGCAAAGGGACAAAGTGGCAGAGGAGCAGGATTCACTGTCAACGGTCAACGGTCAACAGTCAACGAACTTAATTGCCTTATTCTCAAGTCTGCTCTTCATCTCCCACCCTGTTCAAACACAGGCGGTAACTTATATTGTCCAAAGGTTTACGTCGCTGGCAACGATGTTCTACCTTCTGTCGCTGGTTTTGGTTGTGAAATGGAGGCTAAAGGCAGAGCAGCAGAGCAATAGCACAGCAGAACAGCAGGTCAATAAAACTATTCTTGCACAATTGCGCGGCCGCACTTCTGCACCGCTGCTCTACTGTGCTGGTTTGCTTTCCGCTGTCCTTGCCATGAAAACTAAGGAAATTGCCTTTACCCTGCCGATAATAATTGTACTTTATGAATTTTTCTTTTTTAGCAAGTCTCAAAACTCTGAACCTTCAGGCTCAATGCAAAATCCCCCCATCCCCCCTTTGACAAAGGGGGGCAAGGGGGGATTTTTACGCATCACGCGTCACGTATCACGGTTTCTTTATCTTCTGCCTTTTTTTCTTACCCTTATAATTATTCCTTTAAATTTCATAGGGTATGATTGGGAGATATACAAACCAGTACCGGATGCCGAAGAAAAACTAAGACAATTACAACTGAAAGATTTAGCGGCGCTTTCAAAATATGAATACCTTCTGACACAATTCAGGGTGATAGTTACTTACATAAGGCTTTTGTTTTTCCCGATAAATCAGAATCTTGATTATGACTATCCAATATATAACTCTTTTCTAAATCCAAATGTGTTTTTGTCGTCTCTGTTTTTATTGTCTGTTTTAGGGTTTGGGGTGTATATGTTTTATTGTTCAAAAAATCCACCTTCATCCCTGCCTACCGGACAGGCAGGCGGTAGGCAGGGACAGGCAGGCCCCTTTGACAAAGGGGGAATAAAAGGGGGTTGTTCACTGTTCACTGTTCACTGTTCACTATTCACGCCTCATTGCCTTTGGCAGTTTCTGGTTCTTCATAACCCTGTCTGTTGAGTCAAGCGTTATTCCCACTACAGATGTTATATTTGAGCACCGGCTGTATCCGCCGGGCACAGGATTAATAATCGCCCTTGTCTCAGCCGTTTTTTATCTTTTTTTACGTTTTAAGCCTCGTCTTTCCCTTGCTGCTTGCTACTCGCTACTAATTACTATCCTTATCGTGTTCTCCATCGCTGCTTATGAACGAAATACTGTATGGAAGAGCGAAATAAGTTTATGGAAAGATGTTGTAAGAAAGAGTCCGAATAAAGAGGGCGGATATCTCAATCTGGGCCTGGCTTATCTATCACAAGGATTAACAGACAAAGCCATAAAATGTTTTTTATTGGCCTCTCAATTAAAAGCGGAATTCCCTGATTCCTACATTAACCTTGGACTTAGTTATTACGCTCAGGGCGCTTTTGATAAAGCCGTAGAATACTATAAGACTGCGTTAAGACTAAACCCTGAATCTCCGCATATTATACATAATAATATCGGGACTGCTTATGATTCTATGGGTTTGACAAGCAAAGCAATTGAACATTATGAGAGCGCATTAAAACTAAACCCTGATTTCGCAGAGCCTTATATTAATCTCGGCATTATTTATCACTCTCAAGGACTGATAGCTAAAGCCATAGAATCCTATCAGATTGCGCTAAAATTGAATCCTGATTCTTCAGAAGCACATTATAATCTGGGTATTTCATATGGCTCAAAAGGTTCAACTGATAACGCAATAGAACAGCTTGAAAATTCTTTAACTCTAAAACCTGATTTTGCAAAAGCGCATTATTATTTAAGTGTTGAATACCGCAAAAAAGGCCTTATTGATATAGCTGATGAACATTTCCGCACAGCCGCCAAGCTGGGCTATGTAAATTAAAAAAAAATGTTATACTATTTAAGCCAAAAACTTTAAAACTAATAAAAAATGCAATCAGATTCGCAAGCAGTTAACATTAAGACAGGATTTCTTTTTAAACCAATCTTTCATCTCCTGCTGATTGCTGTTATCGGCTTACTTGCCTACTCCAATACCTTCTTTGTGCCCTTTCAGTTTGATGATACGTCTTATATCGCTGAAAACCCCGTTGTCAAGGATTTCCAGTATTTTATAGAACCTTCAAAGATTATATCCGGACATGATTCTTTAGTGAGATACACATTCAAAACACGATACATAGGTTTCCTCACATTTGCCATTAATTATAAATTACACGGTATTAATATTACCGGCTACCATATCTTTAATTTTTCAATACATATCATTAACGCCTTGCTTGTCTACTGGCTTGTCCTTCTTACGTTCCAAACGCCTTGGTTTAGCGTCATTGCGAGGAGTGAAACGACCCCTCACTTGTCATTGATAGGGACAAAGTCCCGAAGCAATGACAACGGAGCCTTATTTCATCCTTCATCCCTCAACCTTCATCCTTCTTTAATAGCTTTCTTTTCCGCCCTAATCTTCCTCTCCCACCCTATTCAAACGCAAGCAGTTACATACATTACCCAGAGATTTACGTCGCTTGCCACTATGTTCTACCTTCTGTCGCTTGTTTTGTACACAAAATGGAGGCTTAAAACAGAGGGGCAAGGGGAACTTGTATCCTGCATCTTGTATCTTGCATCTGTTTTATGTGCAGTCCTTGCCATGAAAACTAAGGAAATCTCATTTACACTTCCTACTGTTATTACACTCTATGAGTTGATGTTCTTTAATGGAAATACTAAAAAAAGACTGTTGCACCTTATTCCTTTAATTCTTACAATGCTAATTATACCCTTTAGTCTGATAAACATCGGTAAACCTATTGAAAACATAATAGGCGATATCAGTGAAACTGCAAGCGCCCATACATCCATACCAAGACTGGATTATTTTTTTAGACAGTTCAGATTAATTGTAACTTATATCAGACTCTTGTTTCTGCCGATAAACCAGAACCTTGATTATGACTATCTGATATATAACTCATTTCTAAATCCGAATGTGTTTTTGTCGTTTCTGCTTTTATTGGCTATTTTGGGGCTTGGGGTTTATCTTTTTCGCCGTTCAAAGGTAATAGCTCATAGCTCATGGCTCATAGCTCATGGCTCAAAGCCCTCTGACTATCAGCTATCAGCTATCAGCTATCGACTGATTTCCTTCGGCATTTTCTGGTTCTTCATAACCCTGTCTATTGAATCAAGTATTATTCCGATTGCAGATGTGATTTTTGAGCATAGGGTATATCTGCCAAGCATAGGGTTAATAATTACCTTTGTCAGCGCCATTTTTTATCTTTTTTTACGTTTTAAGACTCGTCTTTCCCTTGCTACTTGCTCCCTACTACTTGCTACTGTAGTTCTTGTCCTCTCCATCGCCACTTACCAGAGAAACATTATATGGCAGGATGGGATAAGGCTGTGGGAGGATGTGGTTAAAAAATCTCCAGGTAATACAAGGGGCCATAGCAATGTAGGATTTGCATACTATAATCATGGACGGCTGGATGATGCCATTGAGGAGTATAAAATTGCAATAAAGCTGAAGCCTGACTTCGTAGATCCTTATATACACTTGGGAGAAGCATTAGCTGAAAAAGGATTATGGGATGAGGCTGAGATTTATTTTGCCAAAGCAATGGAATTAAAAGAGGGGGTTAAACTTGATTCCCATACAGCTATGGGACTGTTAAAACTTAATAAAGAAGGTATTCTGGACTTCCAATTAACCAGAGCAAAAAAAGATGTTGAAGATAATCCCGGCGAAAAATCATTTATGCAACTAGGCTTTCTTTATATGGAAAAAGGGGAATACAACCTTGCAATTGAAGTCTTCAGAAAAGCCCTTGAGTTTAATCCTTCCTATTGTCAGGCACGTATAGGCATCGGCTCAATTTACACAGATAAAGGGATGATAGATGAAGCCATTAATGAATATAAAAAAGCCATCATGCATTCACCGGATTGTTTTAATGCAAATATAAAATTAGGCGTCCTTTATGCTACACAAACAGGGCAAAAGAATATGGCTATTGCAGAATTTAAGCGCGCGATAAATATCAATCCATCTTCCTTTGAAGCACATAATAACCTTGGCGTCGCATACGATGAACTTGGTCAATTAGATAAAGCCATTGCTGAGTATCAACATGCTTTAAAATTATCTCCGGACAATGCCGATGCACATTACAATCTCGGACTCGTCTATAAAAAAATGGCGCTTACCGATAAAGCACGCTTAGAATTTCAGAAAGCATTACAGCTAAAGCCTAACCATCAGGAGGCACTTATTCAATCTCAGATGTTAGATAGTTGGAGTCATTAGGTAGATGTAATTCCAACTTTAGAATAAAACCCTATTAAAATGGAGCTATTTGCAAAGGGGGGCTCCCCCTTTGCAAATAGAATACCACGAAAACAAAACCCATTCACCTTCTTATATCAAGAAATCATTACGGGCAAATGTACAGATTATAGTTGCCGTCATAAACACCTACACATTTAAGTATTCCACCCCCTATTTTAGATGCCGTTCCATCAAGTTTAGTATTAGCTACATAGACTGTTGCTGAGTTATCAACATATATTGAGTTTGTTGTCCCTGTTATCGCAGAGTGATTAATTTTTATAGTACCAGTCTCGCCACAAACACCATAATTATAAGTACCCCCGGAAGCTGAAGTGATTACATTCATCATCTCAGTAGAGCCATATTGGCTTCTAACACCACAATTAGTTACTGAACCTGACGCAGTGGCTGTTACATTTATTAACATAGAATTAGGGAAGTAGTAATGTCCCTGACCATCACTCCAGTAGTGGTCATAAACACCATATGCATGATTACGACCTGGCCCTGAAGCAATAGCTGTCACATCTTTCATTATCGGATTGGAATCACCCCAGTTCATGACACCAGCATTAAAATTCGCACCAGACGCAATAGCTGTTAAATTTGTAATCTTTGGCGAGGCATTCTCATTTAATATGCCTATTGCTTCACTCCATCCTCCTGTGTGTTCTGCCGTTAGAAACCTTATCTCTGCATTTGATGCCCCATATATTACAGCATTCCTAAAACCATCATACCTTCTATTCCCCATTATTTTTGTTACATTTTCCCCTGATCCTTCAATATCAACATACGGTTTCATCTGTATGCTATTCATGCCTATGTTGTACACACCCGGCATAATCTTCACCAGATAAGGATTAGTCGCTGAAGCATCGGTAATTGAATTCACAGCATCCAGCGGGCTGGTGAAATCTCCGCCACTTGGGGCTACTATTATCACATTATCGTAAAACCCTATTTTAGACGGTGTCACTGCTCCGTCAGCAATCTTAGATGTCGTAACTGTCCCGTCACTAATATCTGCCCCAGAATGGCTATGACTTCCAAGTTTAGAGCCTGATACTGGACCAGTTATTTTTGCGTCTGTTACTGCTCCGTCCACTATCTTGGATGTGGTTACTGCTCCATCGGCAATCTTAGAGGTTGATACCGCGCTGTCGGTTATCTTCTGCGTTGTAACCGCACCGTCAGCGACTTTTGATGTCGTTATTGCATTGTCCTGTATATGTCCTGTCTTTATCCCGCTACCGCTGTTTGTATCCTGCCCTGTTGTCCCATCTGCTTCCCTTATATGCTGCGATACAACAGAATCATCATTGATTGCAAAAGCATTTGCACTAAACAACGTACATACAAAAATCACAATTAATAATAAACTCATTTTTCTTTTTTTCATTGGAATTTTCTCCATTGTCTTTAATTGTTAATAAAATTGGAAAAAACGCACTTATTCCTTGGCTGTTTCAAGGCGGAACACCAGTTTGAATACGAAGGGCTTTATTAAATGGTTTCAAGACAAGCCCCCGCAGAAATTGAAGATGAATTTTTGAAATATAAAATCTTTTATGAAAGAGGACTGACTGACTGACTGACTGACTGACTGAGCAATATTGAGGCGAGATTAATCAAAATAAAAGCTGCGTCAACGAATCGTTGCACAAGCTCCTCCTTTTGTTATGTGCAATTTTTAGCATGTTGTAAATTTTTTGTCAATGAAAATTTCAGAAATTTACATTGTTAAATTTTCCCGCATTTTACATTTTTAGAACCTTTGTGATATGTTTATAAAATTCAGGGGAGAAATAAATATGAAGATTAATAAAATTGTTTTGGCTTATTCAGGCGGGCTTGACACATCGGTTGCGATAAAGTGGCTTAAGGAAACTTACGGATGCGGGGTCATTGCATTTTGCGCAGACTTAGGGCAGGAAGAAGAATTAAAAACAGTAAAAAGCAAGGCCCTTAAGACCGGCGCCTCAAAGGCTTATGTAGTTGACTTGAGGGAAGAGTTTGCAAAAAACTACATATTCCCCATGCTCCGGGCAGGCGCGGTTTATGAGGGGGCGTATCTTCTGGGCACTTCAATAGCAAGGCCTCTTATAGCCAAGGCGCAGATTGAAACGGCAAAAAAGGAAAATGCCGATGCAGTTGCGCACGGGGCAACGGGCAAGGGCAATGACCAGGTGCGCTTTGAGCTGACTTACTATGCGCTTAAGCCTGACATTAAAGTCATTGCTCCATGGAGGGAATGGTCGTTTAATTCAAGGGAGTCGCTGATAAATTATGCAAAGGCGCACCATATCCCGGTAACTGCCACCAAGGCAAAACCTTACAGCACGGACCGGAATCTTTTTCATATCAGTTATGAGGGCGGGATTTTAGAAGACCCGTGGGCAGAGCCGCCTGAAAACATGTTCACCCTGACTGTATCGCCTGAAAAGGCTCCGGCAAAGCCTGTGTATCTGGAGATCGGATACAAGGACGGCGACCCGGTATCGCTGAACGGAAAAAGGCTCTCTCCCGCATCCCTGCTTAAGGCCCTGAATTTAATTGCAGGAAGACACGGAATCGGCAGGCTTGATATTGTTGAAAACAGATTCGTGGGCATAAAATCGCGCGGGGTTTATGAAACGCCGGGCGGGACCGTGCTTCATGCGGCGCACAGGGCAATTGAGTCCATAACAATGGACCGGGAGGTAATGCACCTCAGGGATTCACTGATGCCGAAATATGCGGAGCTTATATATTACGGTTATTGGTTTTCACCGGAGCGTGAGGCGCTTCAGGATTTTATTGATAAATCACAAAAGGGAGTTACAGGCACGGTAAGGCTCAAACTCTACAAGGGGAACTGCACGGTAGCCGGAAGAAAATCTCCGGTGTCTTTATACAAGCCTCAGCTTGCCACATTTGAGGCTGAAAGGGTTTACAACCAGAAAGACGCAGAGGGCTTTATAAAGCTCAATGCCTTGAGGCTTAAAACAAGGAAATTCCCAAAAGGAAAAATCTGAAAGACTGTTATTAGTTATTGGTTATTAGTTATACGATTAACGATTAACAAATAACGAATAATTTTTTAGTTATGTCTGACCTTAAATACTGGCTTGCCCTTAATCTGTTGCCTGACATAGGTCCTTTTTATGCAAGGCGGCTTTTGTCTGCCTTTGGAAGCCCTGAGAATATTTTTCAGATGCCGGCAGGGGAGCTGAAAAAAATTGAAGGCATAGGCGAAAACAGGGCCAAAAGCATTGCCGGCTTCAGGCAGTGGGATATTGTTGACAAAGAGATTAGTTACGCAGAAAAAAATAATATAAAAATACTCCCGTTTAAAGACCCTCTGTATCCTGAGCGGCTGAGGCAGATACCGGACGCCCCGCTTCTGCTGTATGTTAAGGGCGATATTAAAGATGACGACAAGTATGCGATAGCAATAGTCGGCTCCAGGACTCCGACAGACTACGGGCTTCAGGTTGCAGAGAGGATAAGTTATAAACTTGCTGCATACGGGCTGACTGTTGTAAGCGGAATGGCCAGGGGCATAGACGGCGCCTCGCACAAAGGGGCGCTGATGGCAGGCGGCAGGACGCTGGCAGTGCTCGGTTCGGTCATTGATGTGCCTTATCCGCTTGAAAACAAGGGGCTGATGAGGGCGCTCGTGCCGTCCGGTGCGCTTATAAGCGAATTCCCCCTGGGGACTAAACCCAATACAGGGAATTTTCCCAAACGAAACCGTATCATAAGCGGCCTGTCTTTGGGCGTGCTTGTCATTGAGGCAGGTGTTGACAGCGGCTCGCTGATTACTGTAGGGTATGCCCTTGAACAAGGCAGAGAGGTCTTTGCCGTGCCCGGAAATATCACATCAAAGACTTCTAAGGGGACCAATGACCTAATAAAAAAGGGCGCCAAGCTCGTTGAAAATGCCGATGAAATCATTAACGAACTGGCGCCTCAGATTAAAGTCATTCTTAAAGAAGCGCAGGGAGCGGAAAGACAGCAAAACATTTCTGCTCCGGCGCCGCATATGACTGAAAGCGAAAAAAAAGTTTATAATATCCTGTGCAAGGGGCCAAAGCATATAGACGCAATCACAAGAGAAATTAATATCCCTGCGTCAGAGGCCTTGTCTACGTTGTTAAGCCTTGAACTTAAAGGCGCTGTAAGACAAATGGATGGAAAAAATTTTCTTGCTGCTAATTGCTGACAGACATCATAATCGGACAGAGGAGGAGCATCACAGGTGAAATCACTTTTAATTGTTGAATCGCCCGCAAAGGCAAAGACACTTAACAAATTCCTCGGCAGCGGTTTTTCCATCAAGGCGTCGGTCGGTTATGTAAAAGACCTTCCTGCCAAAGAATTAGGCGTAGATGTTGAAAAAGACTTTAAACCTACATATGTGGTTATCGGCGGCAAGGAAAAGGTTTTAAAAGAGCTGAAAAAGGCGGCAAAGGAATCAGACAGGGTCTTTCTTGCTCCTGACCCTGACAGGGAGGGCGAGGCTATTGCATGGCATATAGCAGAGGAGTTAAACGGAAATTCAGGTAAGGTGTTCAGGGTTACCTTTAATGAGATAACTGAAAAGGCAGTGACAGAGGCCATCAAGCATCCGCGGAGGATTGACCTTAATCTCGTTGATGCACAGCAGGCAAGAAGAGTCCTTGACAGACTCGTAGGCTACAAACTCTCACCGCTTTTATGGCGCAAAGTAAGACGGGGGCTGAGCGCAGGCAGGGTCCAGTCAGTCGCCTTAAGGCTTGTCGTTGACAGGGAACGCGAGATAACCGCGTTTATCCCCGTGGAATACTGGAGCATAACAGCAACCCTTGAAGGCAAGGAACCGCCTTTTTTCCATGCGAGACTATTCCAGATAAACGGGCAGAAAGCTGACATTAAAAATGAGCAGGAAGCTGCCGGCATTCTTCAGGCGCTGAGCGGCAGGCCGTTTGCAGTAAGAACGATTGAGAAAAAGGGCAAAAAACGCACGCCGCCTCCTCCATTTATCACAAGCACGCTCCAGCAGGAGGCTGCAAGAAAGCTCCGCTTCCCGGCAAAAAAAACAATGTTTATTGCCCAGCAGCTTTACGAAGGGATTGAACTTGGAGAAGAGGGCTCGGTCGGCCTTATAACATATATGAGGACCGACTCGGTAAGGGTTGCGGCAGAGGCACAGCAGGAGGCAAAGGCTTACATAGGCAAGGCCTTCGGCAGTAACTACGCGCCTGAGAAACCGCCTGTATACAAAAGTAAGAAAACGGCGCAGGAGGCGCATGAGGCAATAAGACCTACATCTATCTTAAGAACCCCGGAGAGCATAAAAAAACATCTGCCAAAAGATTATTTTAACCTTTACAGCCTTATCTGGAACCGCTTCCTTGCAAGCCAGATGATACCGGCGCTCCTTGAGCTGACTACAATTACTATTGATGCCGAAATGCCTGACGCATCTCACGAACAATATGAATTCCGCGCAACAGGCACCATTGTCAAGTTTCCGGGCTTCATGGCGGTTTATATTGAAGGCGCGGATGAAAACGCTGAAGATGAAGAACTTATCCCTTCACTTAACGAAGGCGCCGCGCTGAAGGTGCTTGAGATTTCCCCAAAACAGCACTTCACACAGCCGCCGCCCAAATATACAGAGGCCACCCTTGTCAAAGACCTTGAGGCAAAGGGCATTGGAAGACCGAGCACATATGCCACAATACTTTCAACCATACAGGACAGAAAATATGTGGAAAAAGCTGAGGGCAGGTTTACATCGACAGAACTCGGCATGGTTGTCAATGACCTGCTTGTGGACAAATTCCCCGAGCTTATGGATATTGACTTCACCGCAAAAATGGAAAACAATCTTGACAAGATAGAAGAAGGAGACCTTAAATGGATTAAGGTTGTGCATGATTTTTATACTCCCTTTGACAAAGACCTTACAGAGGCCATGCAGAGCACCAGCAGGGTAAAGCCTGCGGATATTCCAACTGATAAAACCTGCGAGAAGTGCAGCAAGCCCATGATTATCAAATGGGGCCGGCACGGAAGATTTCTGGCATGTACGGGGTATCCTGAATGTAAGACGACAATGCCGCTTGAAGGACAGGCGTCTGAGCCGGGCGGACAGAAGCCGGAAGCAGGAATGCCTGAGATTAATGAAAAATGCGCAAAGTGCGGCTCTCCGATGGTGGTTAAAACAGGGCGGTTCGGGAGATTCCTTGCGTGCAGTAAATATCCTGAATGTAAAACTGCAAAGCCTTTAAGCACGGGCCTTAAATGCCCTGAAGACGGCGGGGATATTGTTGAAAGGAAAACAAAACGCGGCAAGCTGTTTTTCAGCTGCGGCAATTATCCTAAATGCAAGTTTGCAACCTGGTACAGGCCTGTGGCCAAGAACTGCCCTAAATGCGGGGCAGGCGTCATGATTGAAAAGAGGACTAAAAAAGAAGAGGTGCTGGCCTGCCTTAAAAAAGACTGCGGACATAAGGAAGAACTTCAGCCGGCAGGCGCTGAGTAAACCGCCATTTATGAAAATTCTTGCTCTTGAGACCGCCACCATGGCGGGCAGCGCCGCAATTGTTCAAGATGAAGAGCTAATCGGCGAGATACGGGTAAATATCAGCACAGCGCATGCTGAAAGGCTGATGCCTTCCATTGAATATCTCCTGAAGGCCTCACGCATCTCAATCAAAGACATTGACGCATTTGCCGTATCCATCGGGCCCGGCTCTTTCACAGGGCTTAGAATCGGCTTAAGCACTGCAAAAGGCTTTTCATATTCCACAGGCAAACCAATCATATCAGTGCCCACGCTTGATGCATTTGCAAGGACCCTGCCGTTTTGTCCGCACTTTATATGCCCCATGCTTGACGCAAGGAAAAATGAGGTGTATGCAGGGCTTTATAAATGGGAAATCGGCATATGCACAAAGATTGTGCCTGAGACCGCAATAAATCCCGCTGATTTTTTAAGGCAGATTAAAGGACCAGCCGTTTTCATAGGTGAGGGCGCAAGGATTTATAAAAAACTTATTAAAGATGCCCTCGGGGATGCCGCCCTGTTTGCCCCGGTGTCAAAAATGATACCTTCAGCCTCAGCAGTCGGGGAGATTGCGCTTGAAAAATTAAAGAACGGCCTAATTGCAGACCCTGTAAGCCTCACGCCGTTTTATTTGAGGAAGTCAGAGGCGGAGATAAAAAAAGATGCACTACCCCACAGTCCCGACATTTAGGGGCAAGGTATCTAAACCGTCATTCCGGCTTGTCCGGAATCTCTCTAAGAAGGATTCCCGACAAGCGGGAATGACAACGAGAAACGATAATTTATACCCCGAAGCTGAGCTTCGTGGAATTTTTTGATTAAACTTAAATGAATTACATTCCCGCACATGCCTGACTTGCTTATCAGAAAAGCAGACGCATCAGACCTGCCTGAGATTATGGAGATTGAGAAGGCCTCATTCACTTTGCCATGGTCGCGGGGCTCGTTTAAATATGAACTGATGCACAAAGAGGCTCTCTTTAAGGCGGCTGTTTCAAATGGAAAAATTCTTGGTTATATCTGCGCAAGGGTAATTATAGACACTGTTCATATTCTTAATCTTGCCGTACGCCCTGAAATCAGGCGCACAGGCATAGGAGGCGCCCTGCTTCAACATGCGCTTGAAGAATTTAAAAAATCAGCGCAGGGAGTAAACTTTGTAATACTTGAGGTAAGGGAGTCAAATACGCCTGCCATAAGGCTTTATGAAAAATTCGGATTCAATATCATGCACAAAAGGCGCCATTATTATCAGCTCCCTGACGAAGACGCGGTTGTAATGGGAAAAGACCTCAGAAATGCCGGTGAAAATCCATAGGCACCAAAACTATGCCTGCGCCTTTACCTCATCGGCAGGCTTTGCCTCCAGCCCCTCTTTAAATACCTCAATAATGCTCGTAACCTTTATGCCTGCCGCCTGCAGCGCCTTCTGCACATCTGACATCTTGGTGTCCTGAACCTTCAGCACAAAATTAATATCCATAGCTCCTCCCTGATTTTTTGACTCTTATTTTACTGCCCTTTAACCTCTAAATCAACTACGGCTTTGTCACCTCTGACAAAGGCACAATCATTACCTCTTTATTATCCCTAATAACATTTTTCAAAAATTCAATGGTATTTTTTCTCGGATGCGCAAGGACCACCGCATATCCTTTTTCTTTTGCAATTTTTACTGTTTTGTCCCACTGGGCTTTAATGTCCTCCGGGGCGTCCTTCTCATCAAGAAAGACATCGCGCTTAAAGAGCTTTATCCCATGCGCGCCTGCTGTTTTTGCGCCGGCTGATTTTGAAGTGGTAAGGCTGTCAAGAAAGAAAAGATTTTGCTTTTTTATCCCTGAAAGCAGGGCCTTCATGGTGCGTTCATCCTCCGTAAATGCAGAACCCATGTGATTGCTTACGCCTATAATATGCGGTATTGAGTTTATGTCCTCCTGGAGCGTCTTAAGGATTTCATCGTCTGACATCCATGTGTAAAGCCCGCCCCTGCCGAGCTTATGCGGCTCCTTGGCCTCCATGGGTATATGCCCTATGATGTCATGCCCGAGCTTGTGCCCCTCTTCTGCAATCCACTTCGTATAAGTTTCCTGCGGCAGCACAGATAATGTAAGCGCCGGGCTGAGCTTAAAAATTTCTTCAGCCTTTTTCCTGCTTGAACTTAAATCATCTATCACAACCGCCACTCGTGGAAGCGTTGCAGCTTTGGGCTTTGGCTCAGGCTCTGTCTTGAATAAAGCGGAAAGATCCTTCTGCACACTTTCTTTGCTTGCCTCTTTGTGAAGGAAAAAAACCACCCCTGCGATCAACAGCAGAATTAACAATACATGATGCTTTTTAGTCCCGGGCTTGCCCTTTCCCTTTGAAGCCATTTTGTTCCTCCCTTCGCTGCTTGCCTACTATAATGTTCCAGAAGTTCTATGCTATTGTTTTTTTGTCATTCCCGTGAAAACGGGAATCCAGATGCTTGTTTTTACTGGATTCCTGCTTCCGCAGGAATGACAGCTTATTTATGGAACGTGACATTACTTTAGTTTACGGATTAAACTCAAACACCTCAACGCCTGAAGGCGCTTTGAAAATAAAAACCTGCTCTCCGAGGCCGGAATTTATCTGAGCGTCTTTCACTGATATTTCAATCCTGTTGCCGTAAACATCAAACATGGTGAATGACTTCACCGGAAATTCTTTTGTGTCAGTAACAAGGTGTATTTTTTTTATAAAACCCATCTGTTGTTTTGGTTTCAGCTCAAGGGTATCATCCTTCAACACAGTTATATCAAAGTTTGCCTTTAAATCCCCGATACTGTTTAAAAGCGCCATGGGAACCTGACCGTAGGCATCCTTGCCGAATTTGCCTTTAAGCGCCTGCTTCTCGGACCTTTTGTACATCCAGATGTCAGCTCCGTTTATAAAAACCTCTTCATCACGCGGACTGGTGTATATCCATTTCATTTTCATCACCGGCCTCATGGATATGAAGAATCTCCCCTCATATTTTTCTGTTTTCTCAAGGTCCTTTATATAACTTTTCTGTGAGAACTTCCCGCTGACATCATTTATTTCCCCATACTTCTTCTGCAATGAAGCGGTAATCTCATCAACAGTTGCGGCAGATGCAAAAGTAAATAGTGAACAGCAAACAGTAAACAGAAAAAGAACGAACTTAAGAAATTGCGAAGTTAAGAACTTGAGAGATGGAAAACTTGAGATTTTTTTCTCATCTTCATAACTTCTTATCTCCTGACTCCTGACTCCTGACTGTCTTCTCATAGTCTCCTTTTCAGTATTTCTCTGGGTTTGCCTGCCTCTCCCGGCGGGCCTACGAGCCCGTCTTCTTCCATCATCTCCATAATCCTTGCCGCCCTGTTATAACCTATTTTCAGCCTGCGCTGTATGTATGATATTGACGCCTGTCCCGTAGAAAGAATCAGGTCTTTTGCCTGATGATAAAGCTCATCCCGGTCCTCACCGCCTTCATCTTCAGTCTCTTTAAATGTAAGCGTCTCAAATGCCGTATAGTCAGGGCTTCCCTGCGCCTTTATAAAATCAACTACTTCTTTAATTTCTTCCTCGCTTACATAGGCGCCGTGCACACGCACGGTCCTGCTGCCTGCGCTCATAAACAGCATATCGCCCTTTCCCAGAAGCCTTTCCGCGCCGTAGGTATCAAGGATTATCCTGGAATCCAGCTTGGAAGAAACCTGAAATGATATCCTTGAAGAAAAATTAGCCTTGATTACGCCTGTGATTACATCAACCGACGGCCTATGTGTGGCGAGTATAAGGTGAATCCCGGCTGCCCTTGCCATTTGCGCAAGCCTTGCAATTGAGTCCTCAACTTCATGCGCTGAGACAAGCATAAGGTCTGCAAGCTCATCAATAAATATCACAAGGTACGGCAGGGTTTCCGCACCGGCGGTTGACTTAACCTTTTTATTATACGCCTCAATGTTTCTTGCGCCTGTCTCAGACAAAATCATATATCTGCGCTCCATCTCAAGCACGACTTTCTTAAGAGACTCAGCGGCATCCTTGGGAGATGTGATTACAGGAAGCATGAGATGCGGGATTGCGTCATAAACCGGAAGTTCAAGCATTTTAGGGTCTATCATCAACAGCTTTAACTCCGATGGCTTGGCCCTGTAAAGCAGGCTCAAAACCATTGAGTTTATTGCAACGCTCTTACCCGAACCCGTAGCCCCAGCAACAAGCAGATGCGGCATACGGTTCATATCAGTTACTATGGGATTGCCGAATATGTCTTTCCCGAGGGCCAGGGTAAGTTTGGACGGGCTTTTTCTAAACGCATCCGACGCCAGAATGTCTTTAAGAAATACATCCTCACGCTCCTTGTTCGGCACCTCAATGCCGATTGTCGCACGGCCGGGAATTGGGGAAACACGCACATTGACAGCCTTAAGCGACAGCGCAAGGTCGTCTGCCAAAGACAGGACCTTCTGTATCTTGACCCCGGGGGCCGGTTCAAATTCAAACATTGTTACAATAGGCCCCGGAGATACCTGCGTAACCCTGCCCTCTATGGAAAAATCCTGAAGCTTTTTCTCAAGAATGCCTGAGCCGAGCAGAAGATCTTCTTTTGCAGGCCTTGCGTTAAACGGCGGAGCATCTTTTAAAAATGATATCCTGGGCAGTTCATAATCACCCTTAAACCTTGGGGCAGGTTTTGTTTTGGGTTCAGGATAAACAAGCGGAAGCGCCTCCTGCTTGTAGGGCGGAGGAGCTACTATTATGCCTTCTGATTGCAGAGCCTCTTTCTTTTTTTCTGTCACAGCCGGCACAGGGACTGGTCCAATTGTTGTTTTGGTTTTTGCAGCCTTTCCAATGGCCGTCTTTAAAACATCCACCACTGTAAACGGCAGGAGGTACATGAGGCTGACGAGGATAAGCGGGATGAAAAGGAGATAAGAGCCTGTTGTTGAAATAACTTTGACTGAAATTTTTGTTATGAGAAAACCTAAAATCCCTCCTGAAGAGCCTTTAAAAACAAGGGCCAGCAGTGCCGACAGGGACAACACCAGCACAACTACGCCTGAAGATGCAATCAGCCGTGGTTTTTTTTCTTTTTTAAGCAGTCTTCTTGCGCCGTACACAGCCAAAGCTGCAGGAATGACATAAGCAGTGAAGCCTGAAACCTGAAGCAGTATATCAGACAGATACGAGCCAAACGGGCCGAGGAGATTTCTGATGCTCTCATTTTTAGGAAGATGCGTAAAGATTGAGGGGTCCCACGGGTTATGGCTTAAAAGACTGATAAGTATAACTAAGCACAGGATTACGGCAAGGATTCCCGATATCTCGTCCTTTATCTTTTCAGCCCTGTCCATACGGATAATATGATAACAAAAGCAAGGAAAAAACGATAATAGGCAAAGGGTGCAAGGGAATGGCGCTGCAAAAATCTGAGAAGGTATTTTATTGCAAAATAACCCGTGACTGCCGAAACAACTGTGCCGGCAATGAAAATGTCATATTGAACATCAGGAGCATGGAGCAGTTTTCTTGCCTCAAGAAGGCTCGCACCTGCAATAGCAGGCGTGCTTAAAAGAAATGAAAATCTTGCGGCATCTTCCCTTTTCATGCCTTTTACAAGCCCTGCAACAATGGTTATGCCGGACCTTGATACGCCCGGTATAAGGGCAAATGCCTGCGCCATGCCGATGAACATGGAGTTTTTGAAGCTGACTTTCTCAATGCCGGTGCGCTCTGATTTATCGTAATTTCTTTCAGATAAAATCATAAACACTGAGACAAGACAGAGGGTAAAGGCAATGATGCCCGGACTTCTGTTTTCTTCAATCAAATCATGCAGGAAGATACCGGCAACCCCGGCCGGTATGGTTCCTACGATGATTTTCCAAAGCATGCCTTCTTTATTTACAGAGGTCTTTAATAACGCAATCCAATCCTTCCTGAAATAAAACAAAAGCGCTATAAGGGTGCCTGTATGCAGTGCAACGTCAAAGGCAAGACTGTCAACAATCCCCTGCCAGCCAAAAAACCACGGGAAGAGTATCAGATGCGCTGAACTGCTTACAGGAAGGAACTCCGTCAGTCCCTGAACAATGCCGAGTATCACCGCTTCAAACATTTACAGATTATAACAAATTTTTTATTCCTTTGAATTTTCCTCTCTTTTTGCTAAACTTTTTCAAATGGCTGATAATACCGGACAACGGAATTCTCCTGAGAAAAAACCCGGGCGGGAATTTTTTCGCCTGCTTGCCACTGCAAGCACAGTCGGGATAAACCTTGTCCTAAGCACATTTATCGGCTTTGCGCTTGGATATTACCTTGTTCTGGGAATTTTAATTGGCGGGCTGTTCGGACTTCTGAACCTGAGGGGGCTGGCGCGAAGCGTTTCAGGGCTCATCGGCACAGAAAAGGCGGCGGCAAAGATCGTATTTTTGAATATGCTCCGGCTGTCTTTATTATTTTCGGCGATTTTTATTCTTGTTTATTTTAAAATAGTCAATGTCTTCGGACTGCTGTTCGGTTTTACCGTGGTTTTTGTTTTGATACTTGTTGAAGGGCTGAGGCAGGGCAAAATTTAAAGTTAAGAGGGGGCCTTAAATGATAACTTTGGATTTTACAAATATGATGACTGCTCGGGGGCTGACCCCTGAGGACATCAACTCGCTTAAAGACAGGCTTAAGATAATTCATGCGGACATAACGCGGAAAAAAAACCGCGAGTTTCATTTTCTGGACCTGCCGTCTGAAAATACCGAACAGCTGAGTCTGATAGCGGATAACGTAAAAAACACCTCAGACTTTTTTTTGCTTTTAGGCATCGGCGGTTCGGCTCTCGGCCCCAAGGCGATACTTCAGGCGTTAAAACCTTTTTACAACCTTAAACACTCCCCGAAGATATTTATTTATGATAATGTGGACCCCGGCACCTTGACATCAATACTGTCAATTGTTGACTTAAAGAGAACAACGGTAAACGTCGTCACAAAATCAGGCAGTACGGTTGAAACAATGGCTTCTTTTTTAATCCTGATGAATGCCTTAAAAGAAGTGCACGGGGATAAATTTTCAAAACGGATTATTGCGACTACAGACCCTGAAAAAGGCGCCCTGCGGGAGCTGTCCGCGAAAACCGGCTTCAGGACCTTGCCTGTTCCGCCTGACGTAGGAGGCAGGTACTCTGTCCTCAGTCCGGTCGGGCTGCTGTCGTCCTCGGTTGCGGGAATAAACATAAGCGGACTGCTGAAAGGCGCGCGCGACATGCTCAAAAAATGCAGTAACGAAGACCTGTGGAAGAATCCCGCGTACATGACTGCATCACTAATGTATCTCCTGGACAAAAAGAAAAAAAGAAATATCTCAGTACTGCTCCCTTATTCCGACAGGCTGAAAACTTTTTCTGAATGGTACTGCCAGTTATGGGCAGAGAGCCTTGGAAAAAACGGCGCGGGACAGACGCCGTATCCGTCCTTAGGAACAACTGACCAGCATTCACAGCTTCAGCTCTGGATAGAGGGTCCGGCAGACAAGGTAGTAACCTTTATAAAAATTGATGACTACGGCTCAGACATGCTTATTTCAAAGGAAGACTCAGGCTCCATGGGCTACCTGAAAAATCACAGCCTCGGAGAGCTGATTAAGGCAGAACAGGAGGCTACAGAGCTTGCGCTTCAGAAGGCAGGCGTCCCGAATATGCGGCTCAATGTCCCGATGATAGATGCATATTACACCGGACAGCTCTTCCTGTTCTTTGAACTTGTGACTGCCGTAACAGGCCTGCTTTACGGGATAAATCCCTTTGACCAGCCTGCAGTGGAAGAAGGGAAAAATCTGACATATGGGATAATGGGACGCAAAGGCTATGAGCAAAAAGGACTTGAGGTATCAAATTACAGGGATAAGCTTCAGAAATCAAGGTACAAGATATGAACAGGATTCAAGGAGTCAAGCCTGCCTGTCCGGTAGGCAGGGGGGCAAGGGGTCAAGATTTAAAAATTCGTGACCCGTTACGCGTTACGCGTCAAGGGTCACGAATTTTGGACCCTGTTGTAATGAAACAGCGGCTCATAGAATTAATACTCGCGCGTTCTTTTAAATTCACGAAAAAACCCTCATTCACCCTTGCCTCAGGGAAAAAAAGTAATTTCTATTTTAACTGCAAACCAACTACGCTTAATTCAGAAGGGAAATATCTCATAGGCAATCTTTTGTATGAAATAATTGAAAAGTGGAAGCCGGCCGGGATTAGAGCCGTCGGGGGACTCACGCTGGGCGCAGACCCTGTTGCAAATGCAATTGCCTATACGGCAC
>JACQZD010000068.1 GCA_016207865.1 Nitrospirota bacterium | reverse complement strand
GCGCTTTACGAGGCGCTGAAGTCAGGCAAGGTGGGCGGCGCGGCGCTGGATGTCTTTGAAAAAGAACCGCCTGACACTGTGTCCTGTCCGCTGCTTGAGAATGAGAACATTATCTGCACCCCGCATCTCGGCGCAGCCACGGAAGAGGCGCAGGAAAATGTTGCAATTGCCATTGCAGAGCAGATAGTGGAATACCTTGTCTCAGGGACCATCAGAAACGCGGTCAACTTCCCCTCTGTGCCTGCAGATGCGCTGCCGAGGCTTCAGCCTTACATAAATCTTGCGGAAAGGCTCGGCAGTTTCCTCTCACAGGGCATTGACGGCGGCATTAATGAAGTCACAATAGAGTATATGGGCGAGGTGACAAAGCTTACGCTTGCGCCGATAACAATTGCCGTGTTAAAGGGAATTTTGACGCCTATACTTGAGGAGACAGTCAATTTTGTGAATGCGCCGTTAATTGCAAAGGAACGCGGCATTGCCGTCAGAGAAATTACTACAACCGATGCCGGCGATTATCACAGCATGCTTAAGGTCAGGGTAAAGGTTGATTCAAAGGAATACATTGTCGCAGGCGTGCTTTACGGCAAAAAGGAGCCGCGCATCATAACAATAAATGATTTTGCCATAGAAGTAGTCCCCGAGGGGGCGATGCTGGTGCTGTCAAATGTAGACAAGCCCGGCGTAATCGGGAATGTAGGCACACTGCTCGGCAAAAACAATATTAATATCGCGCGGATGCAGTTTGGGAGGGAGCAGTTAGGCGGCAGGGCCATATCTGTTGTCAGCATAGATACGCCTGCGTCAAAGCAAATACTTGCAGAGATAAAAAAACTTCCCAATGTCCTTTCCGTAAAACAGATTAATCTGCCGGGATGAAAAAAGGATCAAGTCCTTTTTTGCGTTCAGCGTTGTGCGTTCATTGCGTTTTTCGCGCTATAAACGCTGTACGCTATAACGCTATAAACGCTACAAGGAGTTAACTAAATGGCGAATGTTGTAGTTGTCGGCGCCCAGTGGGGCGATGAAGGAAAAGGTAAAATTGTTGACTTGATGTCTGAAGATGCAGATGTCATAGCGCGGTATCAGGGCGGGCACAATGCAGGGCATACGGTAGTTATAAAGGATAAAAAGTTTGTGCTGCATCTTATCCCCTCAGGCATACTGCATAAAAATAAAACCTGCATCATAGGCAACGGCGTTGTCATTGACCCCGGAGCGCTTATTGAAGAAATAGAAGGGCTTAAGAAAAAGGGGATTATAGCCGGCAAAAATCTTTTTGTGAGCGGTAATGCCCATGTCATTATGCCGTACCATGTTGCAATTGAAGCCGCCTGCGAGCAGTCAAAGGGTTCAAAAAAGAGTGGAACGACCGGCAGGGGCATAGGACCGGCCTATGTTGACAAGGCGTCAAGGACAGGGATACGGATGCTGGACCTGCTGGACGCCGGCGTATTCAAAGAGAAACTTCGCACAAATCTGCAACAGATGAATTATATCCTTGAAAACAGGTATAAGAGCAAAAAACTCAGCCTGGAGAAAATATATTCTAATTATATGAAACATGCCCGATACCTGTCGCCGTTTATTACTGACACGAGCGTGCTTATTAACAAATTTATTGATAAAGGCAAAAACATACTTTTTGAAGGGGCGCAGGGCACGCTTCTTGACGTGGACCACGGGACCTATCCTTATGTGACTTCATCAAATGCTTCTGCCGGCGGTGTTTGCACCGGGCTCGGCGTGGCTCCGACAAAAATAGACGGCATTGTGGGCGTAATGAAAGCTTATACGACAAGGGTGGGAAGCGGGCCGTTCCCGACAGAATTAAAAGACAAGTTTGGCGAGGCGCTGCGGGAAAGAGGCGGCGAATACGGCGCGACAACCGGAAGGCCGAGAAGATGCGGCTGGCTTGATGCGGTAAGCCTGCGGCATGCGATAAGGATAAACGGCTTTACCGGCATTGCCATGACAAAACTGGACGTGCTGGACGAAGTTGAAAAAATAAAGGTGTGCGTCGCTTATAAATATGAAAATCCCAAGCAGGACTGCAAATGCAGCCTAAAGGGTAAACCATGCAAATATACGGATGTGCCGCAGTCGCTCAAGGTGCTTGAAAGGTGCGAGCCGTTATACAAAGAATTGCCCGGATGGCAAAAAAGCACCCTCGCCATAAAAAAACTGAAAGACCTGCCGAAACAGGCAAGGGAATATATTGATTATGTTGAAGACCTGCTTAATGTGAAGATTGACATGATTTCTACAGGCCAGAAGCGGGATGAGATTATTATGCAAAGAAATCCGATGAAGGCGCAGGGGCGGTGGTAATTTAAGTATGAAAATGATACAGAAGCACAAGAGGCTTTTATTTCTGTTTTTTGCCATTTCCATCCTCTTTTCAGCCTGCGCCGGTGAAAAAGAAACAGCCCCTCCATTTAATCCAGAGGCGTCTTTTAAGCAGGCCGCGGAAAGGGCGAAGGAAGGCTATTATGAAGAAGCCAGAAAAATACTTGAGGAAGTAAAAACACAGGATGCGTCAGGCAAATATTCTCCGCTGGCGCAGGTACGCATCGGCGATATGTATTTTGAGGAAGGCTCCTATGAAGAGGCGGTTGCCGAATATTCGCGGTTTCTTGACGTGCATCCTTATCACAGATATGCCTATTACGCCCAGTATCAGCTGGCCATGTCTTATTACAGGAGAGTTGACACTATTGACGTAAGTTACGGATGGGCGCAGCAGGCCTTGGCGGAGTTTGAAAAACTTCAGACGACGTATCCGCGCAATCCATATATGAATGTTACTGAAACGAGGATAAAGGAATGAAGGAATATCCTTGCGGAATTTGAATTTTATGTCGGAGAATTTTATTTTAATAAGGCATCCTTTAATGCGGCTGCACAGCGGTTTACCCAGGTGATTCAAAAATATCCCGATTCAAAAAAAGAGATAGACGCGCTTTATTATCTTGGGCTGTCCTATAAAAATATTGACAATAAAGACAAAGCCATAGATGCACTTGAGATGCTTCTTGAGAAGTATCCGACAACAAGACAGGCGGATGAAGCTAAGAAGCTGATGGCTACTTTTAAGTGAGGATGAAGGCAATTTTGTTTTCCATTCATCCTTCAGAATTCAACCTTCAACTTTTCAATGAACTACTACCCGGTATATATAAATCTCAGAGGTAAAAAAGCAGTTGTTGCCGGCGGCGGCAATGTTGCGGAGAGAAAAGCGCTGGCCCTGCTGAATGCGGGCGCCGCTGTCACGGTTGTCAGCCCTGAGCTTACGAAACGGCTGGGATATCTGGGGGAAAAGGGCAAAATAACCCATATCAAAAGGCAGTATAAAAAAGGCGACCTCAGGAATGCGTTTATCGTTGTCGCCTGCACTTCTTCGGAAAAGACCAATGCAGAAATTGCCCGCAATGCAAAGTGCCTTGTAAATGTCGTTGATACGCCTTCCGAGGGGAACTTTATTGCCCCGTCTGCGGTAAAAAGAGGGCCTTTGACTATTGCCGTTTCAACGGAAGGCGCAAGCCCGGCGGTTTCAAAGGCCATCAGGAAAGAGCTTGAAAAGCTCTACGGCAGGGAATTTGCGCATTATCTCAGGGCGCTTGTACAGATGCGCAGGAAGGCCATTAAGAAAATAAAAGACATCAAAAAAAGAAGAAAAATTTTTCAAGACCTTGCCTCAGAGGAAATGTTTAATATTCTCAGAAGCCAGGGCTTTAAAGCCGCGATACAAAAGGCGGCGCAGTTATTTCATTTGAATCCCTGACCTGTTATTTTATTCCCGCCACGCTCAAGATCTCTTCATGTATGCGCTGGGCATCCTGTTTGTCTCCGAAATTTCCAACGCGCACGCTGATGGTGGAAACTCCCTGTCCCCGGTCCTTAATATTTATGAATACCTTTGTGCCGTCTTTCCGCACAGCCGCAATATTGCCTTTAACGCCTTCATTGACGCTGTTTGAAACAGTGATTACGAGATTGGCAAGCGCGGTGTTTGTTGTCTCCCAGGCCTTGGTATAGGCAAGGGGATAGTCCCGCGTCACACTGCCTTCAATATACTTGTAAGCGCCTACGCCTAATCCGGCGCCCACACTGACCAATGCCACCTCTACACAGCCCCACAAGCAGGTTAATGACAGCAGTATCACGGTTAACCTTAAAATTTTCTTCATTCCTTACCTCCTCTAATAGTCAGTGACCGATTTAGTTTATGTATAAAGGAATAACAAAAAAAATTATAAATTACAAGTAAAAATTTAACTGCTGTATGTTAGAATGAAAAAATGTTAAGACTTTTACTGAAAGAAAATTCTTTAGAAACGGTTTTTAAAAAAGCACTGCAGGCGCTGAGAGACGGCGGTATTATTGCGTATCCCACTGAAAGTTTTTATGCGCTTGGGGTTAACGCGCAGAAGGAAGAGGCCGTCAGGCGGCTTTATACGCTAAAAAAAAGACCTGCCGATAAACCGGTACCGTTGATTATAGGCGGCAGGGCAATTCTTAAGACCCTTGTTAAATCCATTCCTCCGCAGGCAGAGGGGTTAATGAAAAATTTCTGGCCCGGCGCATTGACAATGGTCTTTGACGCCGCAGAAGGTCTGCCTGAAGGCTTAACTGCCGGCACAGGGAAAATGGCAGTAAGGATTCCCGGAGAAAGTTTTGCATTGAGTTTGGCAAAGGCGGCGGATTTTCCAATCACGGTAACAAGCGCCAATCATTCAGGAAGCCCCCCGGCTGAAAATGCGGATGAGGTAATAAAATATTTTGCAGACGCTGTGGATTTAATTATTGACGCCGGGAAAACCCCGGGCGGCAAACCCTCCACGATAATAGACATTACAGTTGCGCCGTTTAAGGTGTTGAGGGAAGGAAGGGTGGAGGTAAAATTACAGTAATGGGTCAAGTGTCAAAGAAACAACTTACTACAGAGGACTAACGGGACATTATGGAAAGAACTAAGTACAACATCCCCGCTGGAACTAAGCCCGAGCGCCTGGATATTTATCTCTCCTTAAAAACCGGATTATCGCGCGGGCGCATTCAGAAACTCATAAAACAGGGGCTTGTGCAGGTTAATTCAAAAACGCAAAAGGCAAGTTATAAAATGCGGCAGGGAGATATGATAGAAGTTGCTGTGCCGGACGAGCCGGAAAATACGCTCGTTCCCGAAGACATTCCCTTAGACATTATTTATGAAGACGAACACTTAATTGCCGTCAACAAACCTCCGGGCATGGTGGTCTATCCCGCGGCAGGACATAGGAGCGGCACGCTTATGAATGCCCTGATGTTCAGGTGTAAAAAACTCGCCTCAACGGGCGCGCCTTTAAGACCTGGGGTGGTGCACAGGCTTGATAAAGATACGTCAGGCGTTATGGTCCTTGCAAAAAATGACAGCGCATACTTAAATCTCTGCGGGCAATTCAGGGAAAGGACTGTTGAAAAACAGTATATTGCGCTTTTGTACGGCAATCTTAAAAATGATGCCGGAGAGATAAACGCGCCGATAGGCCGGGCGGCTTCAGACAGGAAAAAAATGGCTATCAAAACAAAAAAAGGCAAAGAGGCCATTACCCGCTATGATGTAATCAAAAGATTCAAATCGGCAATGCTTGCGAAGGTCAGCATTCTTACCGGAAGGACGCATCAGATAAGGGTGCATTTAGCATCGGCAGGGCATCCGGTGCTTGGGGATAAAACATACGGGAAAAAGGTTGAAGTCAGGGCTGAGGCGAATAAAAAAATTTTATTTTCAAGGCAGATGCTGCATGCACAAAGTTTAAAAATTAAACACCCGGTAAGCCATGAGCCGCTGGAATTAACCGCGCCTTTACCCGATGACATGAAAAAGGCAGTTTCAGAATTAAGCGGGCAGCAGGCTTAAGTTGACTAAGATGCAATTTTAATGTTATAAATCATAGGGTAGAACCTGCCGGTTACAAGCGAGTATTTAAGCCCTGCCTGAGGATATATTTAGCAGCGCTTACATGGAGGATTTAAGTTGGAAGACAAAGAAAAAACCAAACAGGAGAGCAGTCCTGTACCTGATATTTCCGATAAAATCTGGGATTTTTTTACATCAGTCAAGCTTACAATAGTCATTCTTATCATTATTGCTCTTACCTCAATCGTCGGGACCATCATAGAGCAGGACGCAGAACCCGAAAAAAACATCCAACTGCTTGCAAAATTTTTTGGCGACAGTATGGCGCCGACATTTTACAACATTTTTTTAAAGCTTGATTTTATGAATATGTACCATTCGTGGTGGTTTATTGCCCTCCTTCTGCTTTTTTGCGTTAACCTCATCGTATGCACTCTTGACAGGCTGCCCAAGACACTGAAGATTATCAATACGCCGATGAAACCCATGGGAGAAACGGTCATAAAAACGCTTCCGGTTAAAAAAGAACTGCGGGTCAAGGCCGGTCTTGCAGGGGCAAAGGATGCGTTTTTAAACAGTCTCAGCGCCGCAGGGTTCCGGGTGTTTGAAGCGGCAGAAGGAGATTCGGTAGAGCTTTATACGCAAAAAGGCAGATACAGCCGGCTCGGGCTTTATATTGTCCACTTAAGTATTTTCCTTATATTTATCGGCGCAATTATCGGCGCGAGATTCGGGTTTAATGCAATGCTGAATATACCAGAAGGGGGCACCTCGGATGTAGCGTATCAAAGAGGCGGGAAGCAGATTCCGTTAGGGTTTACCGTAAAATGCAATTGGTACAGGACAGATTATTACGGAGATACGGATATGCCGCAGGAATTCCAGAGTGAGCTTGTAATAATTGAAAACGGCAGGGAAATTTTAACGAAGGTTATTGAGGTCAACAGCCCGCTTACATATAAAGGCATAAAATTATACCAGTCAAGCTATGGACTGATGTCAGATGTAGAAGGTGTGTTTGATCTGAGAGTCACGCCGCGCGGCGGACAGGAAACCGCCGTCTATGCAAAATTAGGCGATACCTTTGTAATCCCCGGGACAAATGTTAAAGTTGAGATTATAAATTTTTCTCCGGCCCTTGCTAAAGACCCGATGACGGGGAAACTGTTTACTTACAATGAAAAGATGATGGTCAATCCTGCTGTCGGGGTGAGAATCACCGAACCCGGCAAGCCGGAATATACAGGCTGGATAATGCGGCGCTATCCTGAAACAGGCTTACTGCCTGACGGGAACAAGATAAAACTTGATGATTACTGGGGCGTTGAATACACAGGACTCCAGGTTTCTAAAGACCCCGGCATTGGAATTATCTATTTTGCAGCCATACTCATGAGCCTGGGGCTGTATATGGCATTTTTTATGAGCAATAGAAAATTGTGGATAAGGCTTACCGGAGAAAAAGGCGCCGTAAGAATTGCTCTCGGAGGCACTGCCAATAAAAACAGGCTTTCTTTTGAGAAAGATGTAGAGAAAATATTATCAAAGGCAACACATTTAATTGAGGGTTCACCTCAGATCCCGGCACACAGGGAAAGGAGTAAAAAATGACCAGCGCCGTATTTTTTGACATATCAGGACTATCTTATTTATTAGCCATGTTTGTTTATATTGTCTTTCTTGCCTCACGCAAGCATGCGGTGGGTGCAGCTGCCACGACCATAACAATATTCGGTCTTGCCTTCCAGAGCATTGCATTAATACTCAGATGGATTGATTCATATGCTTACTGGATGACCAATTCACCGTCAAGCGGAATGATACTGGCCCTCTTAAGAAGCGCCCCGCTCAGAAACCTTTATGAATCACTTGTCTTTTTTGTCTGGTGCCTAATTTTTATACACCTGATAGTGGAATTTAAATACAAAGTCCGCTCCCTCGGCGCCTTTGTCACACCGCTTGCGGCGCTCACGCTTGTTTTTATTGACATCTCAGGCACCTCAAAGGACATACAGCCGCTGGTCCCGGCGCTTCAGTCCAACTGGCTGCTTTTCCATGTGCTTTTGAGCTTCCTCGGATATGCCGCATTCGGTGTTTCATTCGGAGCAGGGCTGGCGCATCTGACTTTACTGACGGAGTCAAGGAAGGAAGCGGCATACATCTTCTGGAGTATTATAGTCGGTGTTTTCATAACTGTGCTTGTTGCCATGGGACTTGATTTTTTAAATGCGCCTCCGGCCAAACCGGACGAAGTTATCCAGAGTTACTTTCTTAAATCCACATTTAAAAGCGCTTCCGGAGGCGTGGCTGTGATAAGCTGGATTGTTTCCATTGCCTTTATATTTGTCGTCTGGAGATTCGGACTCGGCTTTAAGAAAATTCTTTCCGGACTTTCGCTGACAACAGATATGCTGGAGGAGATTACATACAAAAGCATTGCAGTCGGGTTTCCGTTGTTTACAGTCGGCGGGCTTTTGATGGGCGCCATCTGGGCCAACAGCGCCTGGGGAAAATACTGGAGCTGGGATCCGAAAGAGACCTGGTCGCTGATAACATGGTTTGTCTACGCCCTTTATCTTCATGCCCGTTTTGTAAAAGGCTGGAGGGGCAAGAAAGTTGCAGTACTTGCCGTTGTCGGCTTTATAGCGGTATTTTTTACTTATATCGGGGTTAATCTCTGGCTGTCAGGGCTTCACGCTTACGGCAGCGAGTGAGAAAAAGGGTTATTGCGTTCAGCGTTGTGCGTTTATTGCGTCTGCCTGCCGGAAGGAAGGTTTGTTGCGCTATAAACGCTGTACGCTATAACGCTACAAACATTACTTAGCACTTGAATCCTAAAAGTAGTGTCAATGCTGAAAGAGCTTCACATTAAAAACCTTGCCATAATTGACGATATCACCATAGAGTTTGGAGACAGGCTTACCGTCCTCACAGGCGAAACCGGCGCAGGCAAATCAATAATAATAGACGCCCTGTGCCTTGCCCTCGGAGAAAGGGCCTCAGGCGAAATTATCAGAAGTGGTGAAAAAGAGGCGCTTGTTGAGGCATTTTTTGATATCCCCCCAAAAAATCTTAATCAAAAAAGCAGACAGACTTTAGCTGACGCGGGAACCAGCGCAGATGACGGACTGATTATGAAGAGGATTGTTTCAGCGCAGGGGAAAAACCGCGCTTACATTAATGATTCCATGACCGGCGTGCAGACCCTTTCCGATATAAGCCGGAACCTCATAGATGTCCATGGACAATATGAGCATCAGTCCCTTCTCTCTTCTGATAATCAGCTGGACTTGCTTGATGCTTACGGCGGACTCGTTTCAGAAAGGGAGGGGTTTGCCTCTGTTTATCAATCACTCGTTTCAGCAAACCGGAATATTGCAGAACTGATTGAGAAGGAAAAAGAAAGGGCGCAGAGGATTGACATGCTTCAATTTCAAACCAGCGAGATTAAAACGGCAAATCTGAAAACGGGCGAGGAAGAAGGGCTCGTTGAAGAGTCAGGGATTCTGAGCAATGTCAGCCGGCTGATGGAGCTTGCGCACGGGGCATATGAATCCATTTATTCTTCAGAGGCGGCCTGCCTGACCAATCTTTTTAGAACCATAAATGCCTTTAAAGAAATTGCAAATATTGACAACAAGGCTCAGGATGCGGCGAAATCCCTGCAGGATGCCGCGCCGCTTCTTGAAGAAGCGGCGCATTTTCTCAGGG
>JACQZD010000029.1 GCA_016207865.1 Nitrospirota bacterium | reverse complement strand
TCCATCTCAACATCCGAGATAATGATTCAGGGAAAGTTTCAGGGAAGAAAGGTCTGGAAGGACGTCCTGAATTCAATGATAGAGGCTTTAAAAACGGCCAAGGCGCTCGGCGCTGAGACTGTGGGAATAAATGCAGAGGACGCTTCAAGGACGGAAATCGGAAGATTGATTGAATTTGCGCAGGCAGGCAGGGAAAACGGAGCTGACAGATTCCGCTACTGCGATACGCTCGGCGCAGACGACCCTATAACGATTTATCAGAGGATAAAGCATATTGCAGATGCAACAAAATTTCCCGTAGAGATGCACTGCCACAACGACTTAGGCATGGCTGAGGCAGTGTCTCTTACAGGGGCGCAGGGGGCCATTGAAAGCGGTGTTGACGCATATATAAATACGACGATTAACGGCTATGGCGAAAGGGCCGGGAACTGCGACCTCGTTTCTACAATTCTGGCGCTTAAATTCTCTCACGGATTTGGCGATAAGATAAACCTTGATGAGCATGTAGACCTGAAAAAGGCATGGAGGCTCGCCCGGTACGCCTCATACGCATTCGGCCTGCCGATACCCATAAATCAGGCAGGCGTAGGCGCTAATGCCTTTGCGCATGCGTCAGGCATACACGCCGACGGAGCGCTTAAGGACCGGCGCAACTATGAGCTTTATCACCCTGAAGAGGTAGGCAGGGCAGAGCCTGAACTATGTGAGACAGGAAGAATAATAACAACCGGCGAATACGGCGGGCTTAAAGGCTTTATGCATGTGTACGATAATCTCGGCATTCACTTTAACAATGATAAAGAGGCAAGAAAAATTCTGGAGCTGGTCCAGTATGCAAACCTCCATACCCAAAAACCCCTTACGGATGATGAACTCAAGCTCATAGCGGGGCATCCTGAAATAGTCCGTAAAATTCTCACGCTTATACCTCAAACTTCAGAATAATGTATAAAATAACTCTTATCCCGGGCGACGGAGTAGGGCCTGAAATAACAGAAGCGGCAAGGAAAGTCCTTGAAGCCACAGGAGTCCCCTTCCAGTGGGATGTCCAGCATGCAGGCACAGAGGTTTTTAATAAAGAAGGCACTCCCCTGCCTGACAGAGTGCTTGAATCCATCAGGAAAAACAAGGTGGCACTTAAGGGCCCAATTACCACGCCTGTCGGCACGGGTTTCCGCAGCGTTAATGTCCTTTTAAGGCAGACCCTTGAGCTTTACTGCTGTCTGAGGCCCTGCAGGAGTTATCCCGGCGCAAAGACAAAATATGAAGACATAGACCTTGTCATTGTCAGAGAGAATACCGAAGACCTTTATGCAGGCATTGAATACCAGAAGGGCTCCGACGGCGCCAAAGCCATCATTAAACTGATACAAGACACCGCCAAAAAGACTATCCGGAGTGATTCCGGCATCAGCATAAAGCCCATATCTGTTTTCGGCACTGAGCGTATTGTCCGCTTTGCATTTGATTACGCAAGGAAAAATAAGAGACGCAAAGTGACTGCCGTGCACAAGGCAAACATCATGAAATATTCTGACGGCCTGTTCCTTGAAACGGCAAGGGAAGTCGCCAAGAGGTATCCTGATATTGAATTTGAGGACAGAATCATTGATAATATGTGTATGCAGCTGGTCCAGAAACCGGGGCTTTATGATGTGCTGGTCCTGCCCAATCTCTACGGTGATATAGTCTCTGACCTTGCGGCAGGTCTTATCGGCGGGCTGGGCCTTGCGCCCGGCGCAAATATCGGGAATGAATATGCGGTTTTTGAACCTACCCACGGCAGTGCGCGTTGCCGGAGTAATCAGGGAAGGAAAGTCGGTAACGTATGACATGAAGCCTGAGCCTGACGACCCTTCTGCAGCAACAACGTCAGAGGTTGCAGACGCAATCATTGCTAAATTAAAATAATGGAATCCGACCTTATAAGCCTCTTAATTATTATTTTCTGCCTTATCTTAATCGCAATGCTGTCAAGTTCAGAGGCGGCCTTTATTGCCGTTAACAGAATCAGGCTGAGGCACTTGATTGAAAAGGGCGACAGAAACGCCATGATTGTGCAGAAAATCAGGGACCAGCATGACAGGCTCTTCAGCGCAGTAATATTGTCAGGGAATTTATTTACAGTCCTTGCCACATCTTTGGGAACCGCGGTCGCATTGAAATTCTTTGGAGATGAAAACGGCATTATAGTCGCAACTGCCGTCATGACTTATCTCACGGTGGTATTCGGAGAGCTTGCGCCTAAGACATTTGCCGTTACGCATGCAGAGGGTGTTTCGCTGTTTTTGGCAAGACCGGTTGAAATATTCATCAAGGTTATCTCTCCGCTCGTCTGGGTGTTTCACACATCGTCAAACCTGATAATACGCCTTTTCGGCGGCGAGGCAAAACCCATCCCGCAGTTTCTGACGGAAGAAGAGATGAAGACAATGATAAGCATGGGCGAAGAGGAAGGCACTCTTGAGGAAGAGGAAAAAGAGATGCTTCATAAGGTGTTTGAATTCGGCGACAAGAGGGTGTCTGAGGCCATGGTGCCGAGGACTGAGATAGTGGCAATCCCTGAGGATGCCGTTGTTGCCGATGTGCTTGAGCTTGTGTCAAAAGAGGGATATTCGCGCTACCCGGTCATAAAAGAAACAGTGGATAACATCACCGGCATTTTCTATGTAAAGGATATTTTGAGGAAGATGGCTGAAGAGGAGGTTAATCCGCAGATGCCTATCACAGGCTTTGTAAGAGAGGCCTATTATATTCCGGAAAGCAAGATGTTGATGAAAGCACATTTGTTGTCTCAGGCTCCACAGGGCTTGACGAGATAAATGACCTTGTGGGCACAGAGCTTAAAAGCGAAGACTTTCATACGATCGGCGGTTTTTTATTCGGCTTGTTCGGCAGGCTTCCTAAGGTAGGCGAACAGCTGCGCTATCATAACCTGAGATTTTTGATACTTGAGATGGAAGACAAGAAAATTGAAAAGGTTAAGATAACAAAGATTTGATGAAGCCAATTTTTCAAAGCTCGGTTTATGGATTGCAATATATTCAATGTCATTCCCGCGAAGGCGGGAATCCAGACGTCGTCACATCATCTTGAAAAGAAAACACTGGATTCCGTGTCAAGCACGGAATGACAAATTCTGAGTTTTAGCGTAGCTCTTAAGCAGTGTATTGATTTATTCCTTTATATTCGGCCCCCCGCCTTTTACACGCCGGATTAAAACAAGCCCTATCGCAAAAAAAACCGATATCGCAAGTATGGCAGGACGCTGGCTTCCAAATGCCGAGGAGATGTATCCGAACATAATCGGCCCTGCTATGGCTGAAGATTTCCCTACAAGAGAGTATACGCCGAAATATTCGCTTTCTTTATCATGCGGTATAAACTGCGCAAAAAATGCGCGGCTTGCCGCCTGAATTGTGCCGAGCCCTAATCCTGCAAAGCTTGCAAGCAGGAAAAAGTGAGATTTTAAAGTTATAAAATATGCGGCAGCAGCAACAAAAGACCACATTAAAAGCGTGGGCATCAGGATTTTTTTGGGTCCCCATAAATCAAGGGGCTTAGCCATGATAAAAGCCCCTGCAAGCGCTGTAACCTGCACGATAAGGTACAGACCTATCATCTCTTTTACATTAAAGCCGAGTGTGGTTGCGGCAAAGATGCCTGAAAATACGATTACTGTATTGACGCCGTCTTCGTATACAAGGAATGAAAGAAGGAATTTCCGCAGTTCAGCCTGCTTCCACATGTCTTTTAATGTAAGCCATGAATATCTGCCTCCGCTTACTGCAGAGGGCATCAGGCCTGCTGAAGTTGTTTTATCATGCGGCAGGAAGATAAACGCAGGCATGGAAAATAATGCAAAAAACATTGCGGTCATAAGCCAGGTCCCGTTATAATGCCCCTTGGTAATAAGCGGAAGGGCGATTAACAATGACAAAATAGAGCCTGCATAACCCACGGCATATCCCCAGGCAGACACCCTCCCCTGATGTTCCTTGTCTGCTATCTCCGGCAAAAACGAGTTGTAAAAAACAAGCCCTCCTTCCATGCCGATGTTTGCAAGCATGATAAGAAAAAAACCTTCAATAAGCATTCCTTTTTTTAAAAAAGAAAAACACGCCACAGATAAAACACAGAGGATGGTGTAAATAAAAAGCAGGCGTTTCCTTTTTCCGCTGTAATCCGCAATGCCGCCTAAGAACGGGGACGTAAGCGCCACAAAAGCCATGCTCGCGGATACGGCGCGCCCCCACCATAAATCCCCCTGTCCCGCTTCATTCCCGACGATTACAGTTACATAATAGAC
>JACQZD010000013.1 GCA_016207865.1 Nitrospirota bacterium | reverse complement strand
TGACTTCTGACTTCTGACTTATTATTCCCTTCAACAAATCAGCGTCATCATCAATAATCAGTTCTGCGCGTCCGTATTCCCTTTTTGACGCCTTTGCAACTTTTCCTCCAAGCAGATGTGCCATAAGCTGCATGCCGTAGCAGATGCCTAAAACCGGAACCCCGAGAGTGAAAATCTCCTTGTCAGGCCTCGGGGCTTTCTTATCATACACGCTTGAGGGCCCGCCTGAGAGGATTATCCCCTTCGGGGCAAATTCCTTAATCTTATCAATGGAGGCAGTGCAGGGGAAAATCTCTGAGTAAACCTTCTGCTCCCTCACCCTTCTTGCGATAAGCTGGGTGTACTGGGAGCCGAAATCTAAAACTAATATCTTGTCGGTGTTTTTCATAACCTGTTATTTGCAATTAACGGCATATATGTCTGAGGAACTTTAAGGCAACACCTTAAAGGCATGCTGCCTTTTAATTAGTTAATTCAAAAGTAAATACTTAAAACTTTTGCAGCATGACACACAATGATTTTAGTTGCATGCTTAAAGTTTTGAGGGCATGTATGCCGTTAATCATTTATCTCTGCACTTTCACCTCTAATCAATCCTGTAATTAGGCGCCTCTTTTGTGATTATGACATCATGCACATGGCTTTCCCTTAAACCAGCAGGCGTTATCCGTATAAATTTCGCCTTTTTGCGGAGTTCGTCTATGTTTATGCATCCGCAGTATCCCATCCCTGCCCTGAGCCCGCCGATAAGCTGGTAAATGCTGACCGCAAGAGGACCCTTATTGGGAACCCTGCCCTCAACACCTTCAGGAACAAGTTTTTTCTTTTCAACGCCTTCCTGCGAATACCTATCCTTTGCGCCTGATTCCATTGCGCCCAGCGAGCCCATTCCGCGGTAAACCTTGTAACTCCTGCCCTGATAGAGCACCAGTTCACCGGGGCTTTCATCCGTGCCGGCAAAAAGGCTGCCAATCATAACCGAGCTTGCGCCCGCGGCTATTGCCTTAACTATGTCTCCTGAATATTTAATGCCTCCGTCTGCAATAATCGGTATGCGTGCGGCAGACGCCGCTTTTGAGCAGTTTTTTATTGCCGTAATCTGGGGGACCCCTGCGCCTGCGACAATCCTTGTTGTGCAGATTGAGCCCGGACCTACCCCGACTTTTACCGCGCTGACTCCGGCGGCTATCAGTTCTTTTGTCGCCTCTGCGGTTGCGACATTGCCGGCAATAATTTCAAGTTCGTGAAACTTCTTTCTCAGCCTTTTTACCGCTTCTATGACAGCCCTGGAATGTCCGTGCGCAGTATCTATGATGATAACATCCACACCTGCCTTGTATAATGCCTCTACGCGTAAAAGCCCGTCTTCGCCGACGCCTATTGCGGCGCCCACCCTGAGCCTTCCAAGTTTGTCCTTGCATGCAAACGGGTGTCTTCTTCTTTTTTCAATGTCCTTAATGGTAATAAGTCCCCTGAGATTAAAATCCTTATCAACAATAGGAAGTTTTTCAATGCGGTGCTCATGGAGTATTTCCTGCGCTTTTTCAAGCTTTGTGCCCAGCGGCGCAGTGATAAGCTTTTTATGAGTCATAACTTCGGCAATTCTTTTTTGCATATTTACCTCAAACCTTAAGTCCCTGTTCGTCAATATGCCGACCAGTTTTCTGCCTTTTGTGATGGGAACTCCGGAAATTTTGTGCCTCTCCATTATGGCAAGCGCCTTTGAAAGCCTTTCCTCAGGATCCATTGTAATCGGATCCCTTATCATTCCGCTTTCTGATTTCTTCACTTTATCAACCTCGGCAGCCTGCGCCGTAATAGACATGGCGCGGTGAATAAACCCTATCCCGCCTTCCCTTGCAATGCTGATTGCAAGCTCAGACTCTGTAACCGTATCCATGGCAGCGCTCACAATCGGTATGTTAATCTTGATTTTTTTTGTAAGGCTCGTGGCTATGTCAGCATCCCTCGGAAGAATTTTTGACATGGCAGGCATAAGCAGTACATCATCAAAAGTAAGCCCTAATTTTATTTTGTCATCTAACATAAAGCCTCCGCTTACTACAGTTATGAGTTAAAAGTTAAAAGTGAAGAGTTGAGGAATTAAGGTAATTTTAAATTTTTAACTCTTAACTTTTAACTCTTAACTTATAAATTTATCTCAATATACGCCTTAAGCCTCAGGTTCTTAATCCATTCCTCATATTTTTGATTAACCGCATTCTCAAATAACATCTCTTTTATCTCGTCTTTTCCCCTCTGCTGTTCAACTTTTATTATGTGAAGCCCTCTTGAACTCCGGAAGGGCCTGCTGATCTCCCCGCTTTTTAAGCTGAATGCCGCATCCGCAATCTCCTTAAGAATACTGCCTTTAGTTACATACCCGAGGTCGCCGCCGAATTTTTTGCTTGCATCATCGGAAAATTCCTCTGCAAGCCTTGCAAAATCCTCTCCGGCTTTAATCTTTTTCATTACCTTCTCAGCCTTAGCCTCAGCCTCTGCCTTTTGACCTTCATCAGAGGCATTAAAGAATATCTGCCTTATTCTGACTGCATTTTCCCTATTGTATTTTTCAATATTCGCCTCGTAGTAATCCTCTATCTCCCTGTCGGTAACAAGCACGTTGCTCCTGACCTCGCTCATTACAATCTTTGACAGCATAATCTGCTCTCTTAATTTTTCTTTATATTCTTCAAGCGTATATCCCTCCGCGCCCAGAGACGTTATGAAATCTTCCTGCTTCATGTTGTATTTCTTTTTAATATTGGCAATTGCCTCATCCAGCTCGGAGTCCTTGACTTCAACGCCTTTTCTGCGGGCTTCCTGAAGCTGAAGCCTGACATCAATCATATTATTGAGAAAAGTTTTCTCAATCTCTCTTGCATTGCCTGCAGATTCTTTAAATAATCCTTTGCCCTCCTGCTCAATAGTGCGTCTCAGGTCGCTCCATGTAATTATCTCGTTGTTGACAGTAGCAACAACCCTGTCAAGCAGGGAGGCTCCAAAAGACAGTGAATAGTGAATAGTGAATAGTAAACAGAAGATTAAAACTGAGAATATAAGTTTTTTCATAGGCTCTTACACAGGGAATGTGAAATTATGCCATTGTTTGAGATTTTAATCAAGAGCAGGCAGGTGCGGTTTTTATTGACCGGACAACCCAAAAAGATTACAATTAGTCATCTTTAAAAGCAACAAATATAAATTATGCTTAAATCATACTTTAAAAGAATAGCCGCTGTCGCAAACAAAGAAGATGCAAGGGAGGAAAGTTACTATTCCTGCCTTGAAGAACTCTTAAAAAATTATGCTGTATCCATAAATAAAAAACAGGTTCATATTACTACCCTTCCTAAGAAAACTGATGCCGGGAATCCTGATTTTAGAATCTGGGACGGAAAACAGCAGATTATCGGATATATTGAAGCTAAAGCTCCCACAATAGAACATTTAGACCACATAGAAACAACAGCACAGTTAAAACGATATCTGAATATCTTTCCTAATTTGCTGTTAACAAATTTTTTTGAATTCAGGCTTTATCGCAATGGCACTTTGATAGACAAGGTTTTAATCGGCAGGCCCTATCATATACATAAGCTTAAATCAATCCCTCCGGTTGAAAATGAACAAAAGTTTTTAAATCTTCTTGAGAAATTTTTCTCTTTCTCTTTACCAAAAGTCTATGATGCAAAAGCCCTTGCAATAGAGCTTGCAAAGAGGACGCGTTTTTTAAAAGATGAAGTAATTTCTCAGGAACTGGAAGAAGAAGAAAAAAAAGACAAAGGAAATATTCTCGGCTTCTATAAAGTCTTTAAAGAGCATCTCATAAGCGGGCTTCTAAAAGAAGACTTTGCCGAGCTTTATTCGCAGACAATCACCTATGGGCTTTTTGCCGCCAGAACCAGAACAGAAAACGGTTTTAACAGAAAACTTGCGTATGATAAAATTCCAAAGACAATTGGAATTTTGAGGGATGTATTTAAATTCATTTCATGGGGCGACCTGCCCCAGCAGATGGAATGGATTATTGACGACATCTCCGAAGTGCTGGCAACTACCGATGTTTATAAAATACTTGATGAATACTTCACCAAGCACAAGGGCAAAGACCCAATCGTTCATTTTTATGAAACCTTTCTTGCAGAGTACGACCCGAAGACAAGAGAAAAAAGAGGTGTTTATTACACGCCGGAGCCGGTTGTCTCGTATATTGTCCGTTCCCTTCATCATATCCTGAAAGAATATTTTAATAAGAACGACGGCTTTGCAAGCCATTCAGTCACAGTGCTGGACCCTGCCGCAGGAACACTTACATTTTTAGCAGAAGCCGCCAAATTAGCAGTGAAAGAGTTCACCTCAAAATACGGCGAAGGCAAGAAGGCGGGTTTTATTAAAGAGCATATACTTAAAAACTTCTTTGCCCTTGAGCTGATGATGGCTCCATATGCAATAGGTCATCTAAAAATGTCTTTTCTTCTTGAAGAGCTTGGCTATAAACTTCAGTCAGACGACAGGTTTAAACTATATCTTACCAATACACTTGAGATGGACGAACTGGCCCAGACAGAACTCCCCGGCATGATTTCACTTTCAGAAGAATCGCACTTAGCAGGGAAAGTTAAAAAAGAGCAGCCTATCCTTGTTATTCTCGGCAATCCGCCCTATTCTTACCATTCTCTTAATAAAGGCGAATGGATTTCAAAAGAGATTAAGACCTATTTTCAGGTTGACGGTAAACCCCTCGGCGAAAAAAATCCAAAAGGGCTACAAGATGATTATGTTAAGTTTATTCGGTTTGCCCAATGGAAAATTGACCAGGCAGGCGAAGGAGTTTTAGGTTTTATTACAAACCACAGTTATCTTGATAATCCGACCTTCAGAGGGATGCGGCAGTCTTTGATGCAAAGCTTTGATGAGATTTATCTGCTGGACCTTCACGGCAACAGCCTTAAAAAAGAAAAAGGTCCTGACGGCTCAAAAGATGAAAATGTCTTTGATATTCAGCAAGGCGTTGCCGTTGCCATTTTCATCAAGAAAAAAGGCGATACTTCTGTCATTCCCGCTCGTCGGGAATCTTTCTTAAAGAAGGATGCCGAACAAGCCGGCATGACAACCAGAGAGAGGTGCAAAATTTCTCACTCCGAACGCTGGGGAATCAGAGAAGACAAATATGATTGGCTCAATAAACATGATATTACAACAACGAAATGGAAAACAATTAAACCAAAATCAGAGTTTTATCTTTTTATTCCAAGGGATGAGGAGCTTTTAAATCAATACGAAACTTATCCGAAAGTAACGGATATTTTCCCTGTTAACAGTGTCGGCATAGTCACATCCAGAGACAATTTTGTAATTGACCGCGACAAGGCTGCTCTTAAGAGAAGAATACTACAGTTCAGGGATAAAAAAATGCCTGATGAAATTATCAGGCAGACTTATGAATTAAATGATAAATCCAATTGGAAGCTAAAAAATGTAAGAGAAGAGATAATGAAGGATGATGATTGGGAAGAGGCAATAATAAAAATTCTTTACCGCCCTTTTGATGAACAATGGATTTTCTATCACAATGCCTTGATTGAACGCTCACGCAAAGAAGTAATGCAGCATATGATGACAGAGAATTTAAGTTTATGTGTTGGAAGGGCAGGACAAGTTGTAGGATTAGAAAAACTATGGAATATCGTTTTCTGTTCTAATTGCATTGAAGATTATAATTTATTTTATCGTGGGGGGAATGTAAATTTTCCTCTTTACATTCACATAAAAAAAGATAAACCCAAAAAACGCTCATTCAGCACTATGATGCTGCTTTTTGACCCTGCGGCAGAATACATGCTAAGAAAGCCGAATCTGTCACAGGGATTGATGGAGAAGTTAACAAAAGCATTTAAGAAAACTCCATCCCCTGAAGAAATTTTTTATTATATTTATGCAGTGCTTTATTCAAATATCTACCGGACAAAATACGCAGAGTTTTTAAAGATTGATTTCCCGAGGATTCCTTTCACGAGAGATTATAAGCTTTTCAAAAAAATAGGAGATTACGGAGAAAAACTTGTTGACTCTCATCTTCTGAAATCTCCTGACTTGGGTACCCCGATTGTAAAATTTCAGGGCAAAGGAAATGACAAGGTTGAAAAGGTAAGATATGAATACTGCAAAGTTGTCACGGCACTGAAAAAAACAATAGAAGTTCAAGAAAGGATAGATAACTTATATCCAGATATTGAAAGAGAAACTCTGCAATGACACAAACGCATAAAAAACCGTTCGCAATTTTCATTATCATTTTAATGTTATTTGCGCTATCCTCCTGCGCCCCGAAGGAGGCGGTTAAGCCCGCGCCGAAGCCTGCAAGGGTTGCACTGGTGCTGGGCGCCGGGGCTTCAAGGGGATTTGCGCATATAGGCGTTTTAAAAATTCTTGAGGCAAATAAAATACCTGTGCTTATGATAATCGGCACCAGCGCTGGAAGTTTTGTCGGAAGCCTTTACGCTTACAGCGGCGATGCCTTTCAGCTTCAAAGGCTGTCATTAGCAATAGAAAAGGGTGACATCACTGATTTGACCCTGCCTGACAACGGCTTTATCAAAGGCGAGAAACTTGAAGAGTTCATAAACATGTCTCTGAAAAATACCCCGATGGAAAAACTGAAAATCCCGTTTTATGCAGTTGCAACAGACATACAAAGCGGCAAAGAGGTAGTCTTTGCAAGCGGAAATACAGGAACGGCAGTCAGGGCCAGTTGTTCAATACCCGGCGTCTTCAGGCCTGTGAAAATTGCAGACAGGATGTACGTTGACGGCGGAGTTGTCAGCCCGGTTGCAGTAGATGCGGCAAGGAGGCTCGGCGCCGATATAGTCATTGCCGTGGACATCTCTTCAAATGTTGAGGCCGCACAGCCTGAAGGCACGATAGATACCTTGCTGCAATCAATAAATATCATGTATTCAAAACTCTCTGCTGTTCAGCTTTTAAAAGCCGATGTAGTTATAAAACCCGCCGTGGGAAATATTGCATCAAGCGATTTTTCAAAAAGGCACGAGGCAGTTCTTGAGGGCGAAAAGGCGGCGATTGAAGCGCTGCCCCTGATTAACAATATCCTGTCCGAACTCAGGAAAGAAGGGCGACTGGAATAACTTCTCATAGAGCAGACAGGTTATAACAGCATATATGTTTGAAAAACTTAAAGGCAACACCTTAATGTCATGCTGCCTTTTAACAAATCGTTAAGAGTAAATACTTAAAACTTTTTGCAGCATGACAGATAATAATCACAGTTGTATTCTTTAAGTTTTGAGAGCATATATGCCGTTATATATACTTACAACACACCCCGTCACTTCGGGACACCCCTCTTGTTAGAGGGTAATCCTTTATCCTTTAACCCTGCCTGCCGGCAGGCGCCTGAAGCCTCCGGATTATCCTCTCCCTGTCGGCAAGGATGCCCCTGGTGCTGATTAAAAGATACGCCCTGCTGCCC
>JACQZD010000052.1 GCA_016207865.1 Nitrospirota bacterium | reverse complement strand
CTGGTGGAGAGGGGAGGATTCGAACCTCCGAAGGCTTCGCCGGCAGATTTACAGTCTGCTCCCTTTGGCCACTCGGGAACCTCTCCTAACAACAGTCGTAAGGGTTTAGGGGGTAGGGATTAGAAAAGACTGATACCAAAAGAGGGTTAAACTCCAACCCCTAATCCCTAACTACCAATCACTGTCTTTCATGGAGCCGATGAAGGGATTCGAACCCCCGACCCGCTGATTACAAATCAGCTGCTCTACCAACTGAGCTACATCGGCAATAACAATTGTTAATTGTTATCAGTTATTCGTCATTAGAACAAATAACTAATAACTTTTAACTAATAACTTTTAACTGTTGTTATCGGGAATTTGCCTTGCACTTTGAGGAGATAAGCAATACACTGAAAAAGCATATATTTCCCCGCCCCGCCGGTGGCTAAAAACGACGCTCCCCACACGTTTATATTTTTTTATTAAAAACCGCGACTTTTAAAACTATAAATTATAGTAAAAAAATATATTTTTAGTCAAGTAGTATAACAACAATGATGTATTTTTTACAACCTTTTTAATTTGGCAGGGTTTTTGCTACCTTGTGCGTTGCCTTAATGCTTCAAAGACAATTAATGCTGCGGCAACAGAGACATTTAACGAGGAAACCCTTCCCTTGAGGGGGATTCTAAGGAGATAATCACAGTGCTCCCTGACGGTTTTTCTTAGGCCTGAGCCTTCAGAACCCATTACTATTGCAGCAGGTCCCCTGATATCAGCATCCCATAGTGTTTCTTTAGCCTGCATGTCAGCTCCGTATATCCAGACCCCTGTTTTTTTCAGGAGGTCTATAGCATGTTTGATATTGGATACCTGAGCTACCGGCAGGTATTCTACTGCGCCGGCGGATGATTTGTAAACAGCAGGGCTAAACCCTGCTGCCCTGTGTGATTGGATTATAACACCGTGAACCCCGGCAGTTTCGGCGGTCCTTAATATTGCGCCTAAGTTTTGCGGGTCTTCTATGCAGTCCAGGATTAAAAAAAATGCAGGCTCGTTTCTCTCTGAAGGTATCTTTAACAACTCGTCAAGCTCAACATATCCTTTTTGCGAAATCCTTGCAGCAACCCCCTGATGCCCCTTTGGGAATGTCTTATTAAAAAAATCCTCAGTTTCAATCGTTACAGGGATTCCGGCTTTTTCCGACGCCTGCATTATTTCAGGAACGGTCTTGTGCCTGCCTGATGATATGCGGATGGATTTAATCCTGCCGCCGGCTTTTAATGCCTCAAGCACGGGGTTAACGCCGTAAATCCAGTTGTCGTTTGATGGTTTCATAGGGTTTTAATTCCTGGGGAATTATAACAGTTTTATTGAATAATGGAAAAGCTTGTTTAACCTGATGAGCAATGGGACATGGGGCAGAAAAATCTATTAGGGCAATACCTTAAAATATGTCATGCGGCAGATTGAAGAATGTATAATTTTTATTCCAGAACAAACCGCTACCGATTGCCGCATGGCATCTCAATAATAACTCATTGCGTTTTAAGAGATTTTTATGTCTCATGTCCCATTGCTGATACTACTTCTCTGTTCTCACAACCACCTTTTCCTCAAAAAATTCAGAAGCCTGTGTTGCTTTATCCCCGGTCTTTTCTTTAAATGTAATCCCCCTGGTCTTGTCTCCCACATCCGATGCCGTTGTCTTTATCTGATAAACCCCGCCCTCTGATTTGAGATTTATCTCGCCCAAAGGAGACGTGCTTGCATAGATTACCACATTTTCCTCACCAAACGGAGAACTTACCTCAAGGTCAAACTTGTCATTTCCCGAAGGAATTTCATAAATCACCCCGCCGTTGAAATAATTATCCTTTCTGTATGGATTCGGCAGGAGCTGAAGTAATTCACCTCCTGCATCTTTATACAATACACGGGCATAAAAAGGCTTATTGCCTTTGACATAGACCTTTACCATATCACCTTTTTTATATTCCTTTTTGTCGGTCCAAAGCTGAATGCTTAACGGCGCAGACGGGTCATCGGCAGATTGTACATTTTTGGCAACCTTTTCCATGGCCTTTTCATCAGGAATAACCTCTGCCTTAATTTTAATCTTAAAACAATCCCCTACAGAGGCGTCTTTATACCATTCCCTCTTAATCTCCTGAATTATTTTTACAGACGCCCTTGAATACGCCTCAATTAAATCCTTTTGAAGCTCAAAATCTTTGACCTGTGTTTCACTCTTAATATAAGTTGCGGCATATTCAACTGCATTCCTCTTTGCATCAGCCATTGCCGTCTGCTCGGTTTGCTTTCGCGACTTGTCCTCGCCCATACAGGCATAGCCCTCGGATTCAGTGATGGTGGACTGCGCGGCGTAGAGGGCAGGGGTTAATAAAAGAGTTAATATTAATGGAATGAGTATTTTTTTCATGAGTCCTCCCCAATATTTGTCATTCCGCACTTGGTGCGGAATCCAGAATCTTTTCACAAGGAACTGGATTCCGGCTTGTGAACTGCCGGAATGACAGGTTTAAAGGTATTTTCGGGTCAATGACGATTATTATACAATTTTTAATGCTCACCCTTCTCCATGCAGTATAAAAACCGCCCAATAAAATGGATTCGGGTATTTTGTCTTTATTCGTTTCGTGCAAGCCGCAATGCCTCTCCTCGGCTCTTGCCTGCCTTTAAATGACCATAAAACGCCTTCATATATTCTACAGCAGGGTCTGACGCCACTTCCCAGAGGCTGACAACAATGGACCTTGCGCCTGCGTGCTGAAATGCCCTTGCAAAGTTTGCAACGCCTTCGCCTTCAACTTCTTTACCCACACCTGTAACACAGGCGGATAAGACCACTGCATCGGCATTAAGCCTTAAATCCAAAACCTCATTTATTGTCAGAAACCCATCATCCTTTTCATTATTCTCCACCTGTCCCAAAAGCAAGAACGGCTCATTAATGCCCTGAATCATCCCGGGCAAAGAGGCATGAGTGGCAAAGTGGACATATTTATATTTCTCAAGACCTGTCTTTCTCAACTCTGTCTCATTTGCCGTCATGGAAAGTAAAACATCAGGAGGCTGAGTCTTTACATTCATTATCTTTGCAATCTCTTTTACCTCAATCTCTGTCTCAGGCAGGGGAGGGAATTCTATCTTACTGCCTGCATCTGCCTCTGTGGTCTTGCCCCATTTAGGTTTTATCGCAAGCCCTCTGAAAGAATATTTATTGTTCAAGCTGGCAATAAGCACGTTTTCTTTTTTCTCTTTCCATGCAATGTAACGCAGGTCGTCTGTTGAATAAATCGGATTGCCGAGCGCAAAAAGCATTTTCTCCGGTTTGTTTTCTTTCAAACCTCTCTGAAGCGCAAGCACTGTGGCTGATTGGTAATAGCTGATATTGTATTTGTCACCGGCATAAAGGCTGTCCTTGTAATCCTTGCCTTCTTTTACTATCAATGCCTCAAACGGCAGCAGTCCTAAAATTCCGTCAGGGACAATGATTACATTTGCCCCCTCCCCTTGCGGGAGGGGGGTGGGGGAGGGGTGAACCTCCTTTAACGCATCCGCAAGCAAAAGATCATAAAGTCCTTTTGCCTCTTTTACAGAAAACCCCTCATAATTTTTTGTATTCATCGGCTCCATGAATGACTTTACCTTTTCCTCAAGCGCCTCCTTGCCGATAGGGATTTTAAAGAGATTTTTTACCCCGCCTTTTTTTACAACAAAAACATAACTTGCATCATCGCCAATTGCATACTCTATGAGGACTTCATTGTCTTTCAAAGGCAATTCCTCGGCAGGAATGGGTTTGGGATAATTAAGGGCGGCATATCTGGGATATTTTTGTCTTAGCTCTTTTATCAGAGTATTAAGTTCTACTGTAAGCCCTTCTTTTCTTTCCTGAAGTCTTTTTAAGACTTCCTCTCCTTTTTTATAAGCATCATCCCATAGATTTTCTATTGCAGTAAGCTGATTAATGAGGGATTGTTCTCTTTGTCTCAAATCTTCTGATATCTCAACCTTCTGGCTTTTCCTTGCCGATTCTACCATTGCCTCAAGGAGTGTTCGCGCCTTTGTGGATTCAGCGAAGTAGAAGGCATTGGAAGGGAAATCTTTTCCAAAAGAGATAAATTCCTTGTCTTTTGTTTCACCGTTGATTGCACGTTCAGATAAAGATGCCACAAGACCTTTGTATGCTCGGATACGCCCGCCTAAGTAACCTCCACCCAAAAATCCTGTCTTTTCTCCCTTAACCTTCTGCCTCATTTCCTCAGCGATGGAGACTGCTTTATAAAATTTACTGGATGATTCTTTGAGTTGTCCAACTCCTTTCAAGGCAAAACCGTATTGGGTGTAAAACTGGATGCGATACGGGTTATCGCTATTCCATTCTGGAGGCATATTTTTAAGGAGTTTTAATGCCTCATTATGTCTTCCTGTGGCTAAAAAAACCGCTACAAGACCCGGCTCGCCTTTTGTTTGAAGGAATTTCTGTTCAGCTTCTTTATATCTTTTCTCATAAAGATAAACACCACCGATGTTGTTGAGGCTTCCGGCTACAGATTGTGGGATTTTAAGTTCTTTAGATATCTTTAAAGATTCTTCATAATAAGTCAGTGCCTTTTCATACTGCCCCAGTGAATCGTAAACAGCACCGATATAATTCAAATTGGCAGAGATACCTTGAAGATGACCAAGTTTTTTATTAATTTCTAGTGACTTCTCAAAATAAGACAGCGCCTCCTGATATCTGCCGTATTTTTGCGCTTCTTGTCCCTGCTGATATAGTTTTACCGCCTCATCCTCTGACTGGGCAAAGGCAGTTCCCGCAAGCCCTATCACAAACAGGGGAAAGAGTAAAAGGAAAGCTATTTTTCTAACAGAGACATTTCTCATAAGATTTATTCTGTTACAACATCCCACTGAATCCGCCTTCGTTAAGGGGGACTGCTAAAGTTAAGGCGCAGGGGCACAGGTGATTGAACGAAAACAAAAAGCATTTAATCCTGTCTCCTTGAACGCCTTATTGTGTATAACTTTGTCATGGCGTTATTTCTTTGATGATTACTGTGCGTGTGGCTTTGTCCCTATCCGAATTTCCAAATTAGGAATATTTCTGCCCGCAGAAAAATGGATACCTGCCGTGCGAAAGGCGGTTCCCAGAAGTTCCATATCAGGGCCACTTGTACCCCCGAGCAAAAGTCCAGATGGATTGTTTGATGCCGCAAGGAGTTTCACGAACTTCGGGTTTGATCCTGAAGCCTTCAATACGGCTACTAATTGCTGGGCATACTCGCAAGCTTCTGGGTCACTGCCAACGCAGACTACATCTATTGAAAGAGGATGCGACTTAAGCACACCGATAATTTTATGGCGTTGTGCTGGCGTAATCTCTCGCCAAGAAATTTGTAGTTTTATTCGTGCTGTTTCTAACCGAGATTGTTCTGCCTCTTTTTCAAGTGTAGCAGCTCGCTTATTCAACACAGCAGCTTTTTGGTTAGCCTCAGCTGCACGTTCGTTTGCTTTTGATAACTCTCGTTTCAATTCCTTTTCTTTAATATTTCCAGAAGCTTAATCAATTCATCCGCTGCGGCAAGTGATTTTCTGATTTCTTCTCTTGGATAATCTATCGGCATCCTGCCGGGGTATCTGGCGTGGGAATAATATTCACTTATGCGTCTGCAATCTTCTTCAAATGTTTGGAAGGTTGAATTATGTGTAGTGGCCTCTGCAAGAAGGGGTATCAAATCATGAATTTTCTTCAATTTCCACCCATGCAGAATGAGATAGCCTTTTAGATATTTTTCCAATGCTTGTTGTATCAGCATTGCAATAGTATCAGTAAAATGTTCTCTTTCAAAAAGCAGTCTGGCCCCTTCAATATCATGCCTGCCCTTTTCAAACCACTCCTGAGCCGCCTTTGTTCTATCTGGCATAAAGGACTTTCCCTTTTTCAAGTATTTCAGCGACAAAGTCATCACCGATTGAGAGCTGGTATTCCAATTCTTTAGGTGTATAAACAATTGGCGTTATAGCCCACTGCCTGTTTTCGTCAGCAAGTATTCTCCTGATTTCTATGCTTCTGTCAATTGGAGAGATGTCTCGATTTTCTTTTTTAATAACGACAATATCAATGTCGCTGTCTTCTGTAGGTGTTCCATAGGCGTATGAGCCAAAAAGGATTATCTTTTCGGGATGATAATTATCCCTGATTTTCCCTGCTATATTTAGGAGAATCCGTTTGATATTTTTTTTGAGTTTTAAGGCTACGGTAGTTTTTTTGGTTTCTTTTTGAGTTTGCATTTTTAAATCACTATTGTATCCAAAAAAGTAAGCTTGTTTTTAGTTTCATTATATCATAAACCATTATTATATCCAGCAGTTCTGCGGATAGCGCTTCAGTGTCTCATCCTCTGACTGGGCAAAGGCAGTTCCCGCCATACCCTAACACGAACAGGGCAAGGAGGAAAAGGAAAGTGATTTTTTTAATGGAGATGGTTGTCATGGAATTTATTTTTCATTATATAACATTGGAAAGGACTGGATTCCCCGATTAAATCGGGGAATGACGGATTTATAGGTTTTTTTATAACAATCCTTTATAACAACCCCCTCAGTCCCCCTTTGTTAAGGGGGAATTTTTGAATAGATAATACACCGCAGGGCGCCCTCTATCAAGGTAATTTTCACACATTAAGGAGAGAAATAAACCGGATGACATAAGTTGCTATTTCCATTGCAGAAGTTCTATGGTTTTATACTGTGTTGTTTTAAAACCTTTCTGATTATCTTACGAACTTTATTGGCAGTCTCTACAGCTTTAACGGCGTCTTTTTTAGTTACTTTATCTTTTCCGGGATAACGGGCGGTAATTGCATAGGGGGTTAAATCCTCAGCTTCGTGCAAATCTTTTGCCCAGTCGGCATAGGAAGAACATAACTCCAGCAACAGGGATATGTTATGCGTATAAGGGAAATCCACATTTTTAATTGTCAGAAAAGCCTTTAAATATTTCTCAGCACACTGCTGTGCATGAAAAGCAACCAGTTTATATGGGCACGAACTTGAGAGCTTGAATGCATGTTTTGCCAGCCGCAAATCTTCTTCGGCATGTCCAATCCATTCTCTTGCAATTTCATTTACTTTTTTGTTTATGTTCATAGAGGGGCTTTCCTTCCTTCCATGCATAACGGGCTATTGTGCCTGAGATTTCTTTTTCAATCTCAAATTCCCCCGGACTTAGCACAACAATATCCCTTGCCAATTTTAAACCCTTCAGCACTCTATCCATTTCAAGCATTAAGGTCCGTCGCCTTTTCCTTAGAGGACATATCACTAAAAGGTCAATATCACTTTTATCATCAGCGGTGCCCCTCGCATATGAGCCAAAAAGGATAATACGCTGAGGATTGAACTGAGCAGATATCTTTGCAACAGCTTTTTTAATGAGTTCTTTATTTATCATATATTTTTTTCAAACTTCCTTTTCGAAATTGTATCCAAAAAAATAAGCTTGTTTTTAGTTTCATTATATCATAAACCATTATTATATCCAGCAGTTCTGCGGATAGCGCTTCAGCGCCTCGTCCTCTGACTGGGCAAAGGCAGTTCCCGCAAGCCCCAGCACGAACATGACAAGGAAAAGGAAAGTGATTTTTTTAGCAGAGATGTTTGTCATAAATATTTATTTTAATAACATCAGAAAACTCTGGATTCCCGTTTTCAAGGGAATGACATGATCCCGAAGTCTCGGGGTCATAAAAGAGTATGAAAATTTCTCTCTAATGTCATACTCCGATTTAATCGGGGTATCCAGGAAAACAACTAAAGTCTGGATTGTCCGGTCAAGCCGTACAATGACGGTTACAACAATTCCTATTTTCAAGTCAATGACGAAATAACAACCCCCTGCGCCCCCTTTGTTAAGGGGGAATGTATTAGGAATTTTTGTAGATAATACACCGTAAGCCAGTTCTGATAAAGGTAATTTTCACAATTACCCCTTCCAGATAACTTTAACTTTATACTTGGCAATCAAGGGGTCTGAAGTTAAAACCGGCAAATCCTCCATTTGCGCCTGGGCAATAATCATGCGGTCAAAAGGGTCGCTGTGCAAAAGAGGAAGGTTAAAGACATGAAGGGCATGGCTTATTTGAATCGGCAAGGCCTGAACAGCATTCATGGCTAATTGTTCAGATATAAAGATGTCAGGCTTTGCGGGCAGTTTTATCCTGTTGATTTGAGCCTTAATTGCAATTTCCCAGCAGCTTGCCGCGCTTAGAAATAATTCATTATTGCCATCACTGATTATACTGCGGACTTGAGGGGGTAATTTAGGAATATCCAGAATCCACCAGAGAAACGCGTGGGTGTCCAGCAAAGCTTTCATTGCTCAAATTCTTTCAAAATATGACCTGGCAGGGGCTTATCAAAATTGTCTTTTAAAATAATCTGCCCTTTGGCTGTTCCTGATACGCGTTTCTTAATCCTTTTAATAATGGGAAGCATGCGGGCTACGGGCCTCCCTGCCTTTGCGATTATGATTTCTTCACCGCTGCCGACCCGGTTTAAGAGTCTGGAAAAATGAGTTTTTGCCTCATGCACATTTACCGTAGTCATTCAATGCCTCCTGACTTATAATAGACTAAGTCCTTGACTAAGTCAAGTGCAACTACCCCTCAGCCCCCCTTTTTTAAGGGGGCATTCCCGGCCCATTCAATTATCGCCTTGACCATTGCCTCAATGGTTGCCTCTTTTGGCATGATGTCTACCATCAAGCCGGCTTTTTGAACCGCCTTTGCAGTTACGGGACCAATCACTGCGATTGCGATGCCTTTTAAAAGCCCGTAAGCATCCTCGCCCATTATTTCCACGAAATTTTTAAAAGTCCCTGCGCTGGTAAATGTCGCTATTGAGATTTTCCCTTCTTTTAAAAATCTCTTCAGCCTTTTCCCGTGCACTTCAGGCTTTACTGCCCTGTATGCAGTAACAACATCTATCTCACCGCCAAGCTCCCTAACCTTTTCAGGAAAGATTTCGCGCGCAACCTCTGCCCGCGGCAATAAAAAGCGCATTCCCTTTAAAAGTTCGGAGTTTGGTAATTGAGAAGTTGAGAAGTTGAGAGGCTGAGAAGTTGAGAGAGTTAACCCCTTTACTTTTTTCTTATCTTCTGAACTTCTTATCTTCTCAAGTTCTTTCTTGAAGGTTTCTACAAGTCCTTCCGCATTGAACTCCTCAGGCACTAAATCCACCCGTATCCCGAACATATTAATCGCCTCTGCTGTTTTTGCGCCTATGGCGCAGATTTTCAACCCCTTCAAATCGCGGATGTCTTTATTCAGTTCAAAAAGTCGCCGGAATAAAAATTTCACCGCGTTTGCGCTTGTGAATATTAACCAGTTGTATGAGTCTATCTTTGCAACAGCCTTGTCAAGTTTACCCCAGTCTTTAGGCGGCACGATTTCAACAGTGGGAAACTCCATTATTTCAGCGCCTAATTCTTCCAACTGCTCAAAACCGCCTGAGTGTTCTCTTGTGACGAGCACTCTATGCCCGAACATCGGTTTTTTTTCATACCACTTAAGCTTGTCTCTAAGCTTTACAACATCGCCTACGACCATTACTGCCGGAGGTTTTATATCTTCTGCTTTGATTAGCCGGGCTATATTTTTTAGATTGCTTGTAATGGTCGTCTGCTCGGGTCTTGTGCCCCATCTTATGACGGCAACCGGCGTATCAGGGTTTCTGCCGTTTTCAATAAGCCTCCGGCATGCGGTGCTGATATTTTTTTTTTTTTTTTGAAAGACTATGGTTCCTACGCCTGTTGCATGATTTGCCCAGTTGATTGAACTTTCCTCTTTTGATGCGTCTTCATAGCCTGGGACCACTGCAAAAGATGATGAATAAAGACGGTGGGTCAGGGGAATTCCTGCATAAGCAGGCGCGGCAACTGCAGAGCTTACACCGGGAACAATTTCAAATTCAATATTGTTTTTTGAGAGCGTCTCCGCCTCTTCGCCGCCTCTGCCGAATACAAACGGGTCGCCCCCTTTTAAACGGCAGATGACCTTGCCCTGTTTTGCCTTATCAACAAGTACCTGATTTATCTGCTCCTGAGTGAGGGTGTGCTGTCCGCCGCGTTTTCCAGCATAGATAAACTCGGCATTGTGGTTTATGTAATTCAGTATCTGGGCATTGAGGTGAAAGTCATAGACGACTACCTCTGCCTTTTGAAGGCATTTAACCCCTTTTACCGTAAAGAGCCCGATGTCACCGGGGCCGGCTCCTACTATGTAAACTTTACCCGGCACACTATTTACTTGTTTATCATTTCCCTGAGTTCTTTGCCGACTTTAAAAAAGGGAACTTTTTTAGGCTGGACTTCTACGAATTCGCCGGTCTTAGGGTTTCTTGCCTTTCTGAATTTCCTGTGACGGAGCCTGAAATTGCCAAACCCCCGCACCTCAACCTTATCGCCTTTGGCAAGGGCTTCTTTTATGCTTTCAAATACAGTTTCTATCACGACTTCCGTCTGTTTTTTTGTAAGATTAAGGTCTTTGACCTTTTCTGCAATTTTTTCAATCAGGACTGATTTTGTCATAATTCCCCCTTTTATTAACTTTGCAATACCCCATAGTCTTTGCTGTGGAGTTTCCTCATTTCTGTCATTCTGGCTTGTCCAGAATCTCTCTTCAAGAGGGATTCCCGACAAGCGGGAATGACAACACACCCAAGTGAATAGTCGTTAGTGAATAATAAATCTCTGGATTCCTGCCTACGCAGGAATGACCACACTGTTCACTATTTTACGGCGCAAACATATAATTTATTCTGACTGTCGGGATAACGTTTTTCACATTTATCAGCTCTTTTAATGAACTGTCAGCAATCATGTTTAAAAAACTAAATTTCTCTTTTTTCGTAACAACCTTGGGTTCGCCTTTTATTCCGCCGAGTTTTGCCGCAAGATTGATTGCATCCTCAAGATTTCCAAGCTCGTCGGCAAGACCGATTGTCTTTGCTTTTTTCCCGGTAAATATCCTGCCGTCGGCAAGTTCTTTTATATCTTTAACTTTCATGTTCCTGCCGTCGGCAACTGCATTGATAAACTGCTCGTGGACATCGTCCAGCACATCCTGAAGAAGTTTTCTCTCTTCAGGCAGCATGGTCCTAAAAACTGAGGCCATATCTTTGTGCCTGCCGCTTTTTATCACCTCGGTTTTTACGCCGATTTTATTCATAAGCCCTTCAAAGTTCGGCAGTTCCATTATTACGCCGATGGACCCTGTAAGAGTTCCGGGATTGGCGACTATTTTGTCTGCCGGACATGAAATATAGTAACCGCCTGATGCCGCCACGGAGCCCATTGAAACAACCACTTTTTTCTTTTGTTTTACTTTTTTAATCTCTTCATATATCTCCTGAGACGGGGCCACCCCTCCGCCCGGGGAGTCAACGCGCAGGACAATGGCCTTTATTGAAGGGTCGTCAGAGTATTCCTTCAATTCTTCTATTGCATTCCGTGAGTCCATAATTACGCCTTCTACCCTTATCAGAGCGATATGCTCGCCTAACGGCACTTTGTGCGTCAGCGCCAGTATAAGGCTAAGCAGCGCAATGAGCACAGCAAAGAGGGAGAAAAATATTATGGCTTTTTTCATGTTAACTTTCTGCTGCTTCTTCGGCTGCCGGCTCGCCGGCAATTTCCTTTATGCCGAGAGACATCCTCTCTTTTTCAGCGTCAATGCTGATAACGGTAGTTTCTATCTCCTGTCCTTTCTTAAGGACGTCTGAAGGATGCTTTATGGGCTTGGCGGATGTGATGTCCGATATGTGCAGCAGTGCGTCCACGCCTTCTTCCAGGCTTATAAAGGCCCCAAAATCCGTAAAATTTCTTACCCTTCCGGTAACTTTTTGGCCGACGGTGTATTTTTGCTTAACTATCTCCCATGGATTAGGCTTAAGCTGTTTTATGCTCAGCGATATTTTTTTCTCGGCGCAGGAGACCTTAAGGATGACTGCCTCAACAATATCACCTATGGAAAAGTATTTGGACGGTTTCTTGATTTTCTCCGCCCAGTCAAGTTCGGTTATATGCACAAGGCCCTCAAGACCCTCGTCAATCTCTATGAAAATTCCGTAGTCTACAATGTTTATGATTTTTCCCTTAACCATTTTGCCGCAAGGAAATTTTTCCTCTGCCGTAATCCATGGATCGGCCTTTTTCTGTTTATAGCCGAGGGTGACCCTTGCCGTTTCGCTGTCAAATTTTAGCACGACCACCTCAGCGGTGTCGCCGATGCTGAACAGTTCGCCGGGATGACTTATCCTGCCCCAGGACATGTCTGATATGTGCAGCAGGCCGTCTATTCCGCCGAGGTCAATAAAGGCCCCGTAGTCTGTTATGTTTTTAACGATGCCTTTTACAACAGCCCCTTCCTTAATAGTTGAAAGGATTGTCTCCCTTTGTTTTTCGCGCTCATTTTCAAGCAGAGCCCGTCTTGAGACGATTACATTGGAGCGTTTATTATCAACCTTTATTACCTTAAAGGGGAATACCTGTCCTATGAGATGGTCTGTGTCTTTTAAGGTCCTCAGATCTATCTGAGAGCCGGGGAGAAAGGCTTTAACCCCTGAAATATCAACGCTCAAGCCCCCCTTGACTTTACCTACGATTTTCCCCTCCATCGGAACACCCTTATGCAGCGCGTCTTCCAACACATCCCATATCTTTATTTTTGCAGCCTTGTCTTTTGACAGGGAGATGAAGCCGTCTGAAACATCCTTGCTTGTTACATAGACTTCAATCTCATTGCCCGGGACTGCGGCGCTGAGTTCATCCTGGGAGAATTCAGTTGACGGAATGAATCCTTCGCACTTGCAGCCTATGTTTACAATAATGCCGTCCTGCTTCTTCAGGATTATCTTTCCCTTGATGATTGTGCCTTCATGCAATCCACCCCTGAAGGTTTCGGCGTAAAGTCTGTTTAAATCTTCTCTTTGCAGTTCCATGGGCTGTATTATATTATGTTTTAACAGAAATTTCACTAAGTTTTGCAACTACCCTGTCAATTATCCAGGCAGGGGTTGAAGCGCCCCCTGTCACGCCGACTTTTTCCACCCCTTTAAACCACTCTTCCCGAAGCTCGCCGGCATCTTCTATGAAATATACTTTAGCGCAAATTTCCCCTGAAAGCCTGGCAAGTTGGGTTGTATTGGCGCTGTTTTTACCGCCGACGATAACCATGGCGTCAACTTCCTTTGCCAGGTTTTTTGTCTCTTCAAGCCGCTGTGATGTTGAATTGCATATTGTATTGTAGACTTTGACCTCTTTTGCAATGCCGAGGACCCCGCTCACGATTTTTTTAAGCGCTTCAAAAGGCTGTGTTGTCTGAACAATTATTCCGACCCTGTTTTTTAAAGGGGGGAGGGGGTCGCCGCTGTTTACAACAAGAACATTATCACCCGCAAAACCTAATAAGGCCTGAACCTCAGGGTGTTCCTTATCGCCGACGATGAGCACCTGATAACCTTCTTCCTTAAGCGTCTGGGCGTACTTCTGCGCTTTTTTAACAAAAGGGCAGGTCGCGTCCACAATCTTATAGCCTATTTTTGATATTTCCTCATAAAGCTGGGGAGAGATGCCGTGCGTTCTTATGATAAGGGTTTTTATTTTTTGAGAATGCACATCCTCAGTCGGGGCGACTCCCTGAGAAATGAGTTTACTAATGACCTGAGGATTATGTATGAGCGGGCCTAAGGTATAGATTCCTGCGGAATCCTTTGCAAGGGCAAAGGTAATATCTATAGCTCGTTTAACACCAAAACAAACCCCTGCATTTTTAGCCACTATTATCTGCATAGCTTTTTTTCAGTTCTCCGATTGCAGTCATGATTTTTTGAGTGATGGATATATGTAAATCTTCATCCCTGCCGTTTGTTATATGAAAATCCAAAGGCCTGCCGAACATTACATGGATGTCAGCCCGTTTCAGCCATTTTGCGCCGACAGGCAGTATTTTGTCAGTGCCTGAAATAAAAACAGGCACAACCGCAGCCTTGCTTAGCGCCGCTACCATTCCGACCCCCCTTTTGCCTTCAGTCAGCTCTCCTGTCTCGCTCCTCCTTCCTTCAGGAAAAATGACGAGCAGTTCGCCGTTTTTCAGCCTCCGGACTGCTTCTTTTATTGTTGATGGAAGAGTCCTTGTCCTGTCTACGGGGAATGCATAGTGTTTAATAAACCAGCCGAGCAGGGGAATGCTGAAAAGCCCCTTTCTTGCCATAAACGTCGCCCTCCTCGGAGTTGCCGCGCCCATAAGCGGAGGGTCTAAATAGCTTATGTGATTTGCCGCTATAATTACTCCCCCCTCCAGCGGGATGTTGTCCGCTCCTTTTATATACAGACGGCCGCGGCTGCGCAAAATAAACCCTATCAGCGTAATGCTCAGAAAATAGAAAAAATCACTGACTGATTTTATCTTCAAGCTATTTTCAGCGACCCCATTATTTTTGCGATAACCTGCTCAATTGTAAGATTGCTGGTGTCTATATAAATCATGTCATCAGTCCTTTTAAGCGGCGCGCTCTGCCTTGTTGAATCCCTTTCGTCCCTTGTCTTAATGCCGTCAATAGTTTCCTTCAGCGTTGCCTCAGGGCTTTTCCCCTTCAATTCCTTGTATCTCCTTCTGCCTCTTTCTTCCGGACCGGCGTCCAGAAAAAATTTGTTTTCTGCTTCGGGAAAAATAACAGTACCGGTGTCTCTTCCTTCAAGGACCACCCTGCCTTTAAGCCCGATTTCCCTTTGCAGTTTGAAGAGATGCTTCCTGACGGCCGGAACGGCAGAGACCTTGGAGCTTAATTCTGATATCTCAGGCGTCCGTATCATGGAAGTAACATCGGTCCCGTTAACAATAATCTTGTTTTCTGAAAGGGTGATATCGATTTTTCCGAGAAGGTCCTGAAGGCGGCCGCTGTCATCAGGGTCTGCATTATCATGCCTTACTTTCCATGCGACAGCCCTGTAAAGCGCTCCTGTGTCAAGATATGTGTAGCCGAGTTTTTGAGCAAGCAGTTTTGCTATCGTGCTTTTGCCTGCGCCTGAAGGACCGTCTATTGTTATAATTGTATTCATTTATTAATAAGGGAGTTTATTATGCATACCCTGCAATTTTCAGGGTATGGGAATTTTTTGTTTTGTCATTCCTGCGAAAGCAGGAATCCAGCATTAAAAGGTTCTATCTCCTTTAAAGCCTACCGGGATAAGTTTTATGGAGACGCCGTCTGGATTCCCGCCTGCGCGGGAATGACAGACAGTTTGCTTATCAGCAAGTTTTTTGAGACGACCCAGATATTCATGCTCCTTTTTTAAGATTTTGAGTCTTTGTTATGATTAATTTTCAATTTTGCAATCTCCTGCTTGAGTTCCTTCATCTTGGTCTCCCTCTCAACTGCGACTTCATAAAACCGCTCAAGCTCATCAACCTTTTTCTCCAGTTCTTTTTGTGATGTAGTCAGCACCTGCTGTGCCTTCTTAAGTTCAGTAATGTCGGTGAGCATTATGATGGCGTGCTGAAACTCATTTTTCTCATCAAAGACAGGGTGGCAGCTTGCATACAACCACCTGCCGGTTTCTGTTTTTATTTCCAGCTTTGGAATCGGGGCTGTCTGCGTGTACTGTCTGCATAATTCAACAAGGCCTGCCCCTGCCGGGAATATGACCGTGTATTTGTTCCCCGGCACGGTTTTTACCGGTTTCCCAATGAAGTTTGCAAAACCTTTATTGCAGCGCATGATTACAAAATTTTTATCAACAAGTATGATGAATTCATCGGCATTGTCAAATGTCATCTCCCATTCTTTCTTTGCCTTTGCTATGATATCCTCTATTTTTCTGTGTTCGGTTATGTCCTCTCCTGAACTGAGGGCCCCGATTATATGGCCTGAATCGTCTTTCAAGACGGCGTTGTGCCATGCGATAAGCCTTTCCTCCCCTGTTCTTGTTAAGATAAAATTTTCAAAATATTCAAACGGCTCAATTTCGCCGGTCATTAATCTTTCAAAACCTGCCTTTATCTCATTTCTGATTCTTTCCGGTATAAAATTCTCAAACCAGTTCTGTCCTATAATTTCGTCGGGTTCATCCCCTAAAAGCTTAGCCCCATGTTTGTTTATGAGGCTGACGTTCTGGTCCGAATCAATAACTATAATCATGACGCCGACGATATCAAGGTAATCCTGCACCCTGTTTCTTTCAAGAAGCAGGCGTTCTTTTGTTATGTTAAGTTCAATATTGCTTGTTTCAAGCGCGGTGTTTAATTTCATCAGCTCTTTTTTTGCGCTTTTTAAATCTCCGGTCATTGTGTTAAAGGTCTCGGACAGTTTGCCGATTTCGTCAGTTGTGCTTACCGGAACTTTATACCCCAAGTTGCCTTTCCCGACCATTTCCGCAGTTTTTGTCAGGATGAAAAGCGGTTTTGATATTTTTGCGGCAAAGGCAAACGCTATGCCCCCGCCCAGCACCAAAACGCCGACAACTATACCGACAATCAATAGAACAATATTGGAAATGGTTTTTCTGATGCTTTCTTCGGAGATTCCCACATGCAAAATTCCCGGGACGCCCTCCCTCACCGATGCAATATCAAATACCTTTTCATTTTTAAATACTATGGATTTTATGCTTTGTGCTACCCCCAGCTCAGGGATGTTTGCTTTTTTCAGCTCATCAGGCACTGTCTCTCTGAAAGTATGCGCCATAACATTTCCCGGAGCATCCAGAAGAAAGATATAATTAATATCATCCAGGGCATCTTTATGCACAATTATTTCCCTGTGAATCTCCAGTAAATCGCCTTCTGTTATGTAATGAGCGCTTTCATTGATGATGTCTCTGGAGATAGAAATTCCTGCCTGCAAGAGATTGCGCTGAAGCTTTTGCACCAGTATGGTCTGAATAAAAACTACAACCAGAATGCCGAGGAGGATTATTATTCCAAAAGTTCCTGTTAAAAACTTAGTCCGCAGGCTCATATTATTTATAGGGTTTAATGTTTTTGGTTGCTTTGAATTGAATTTAATTCAAAAGCAGGTAATTGTCAAGAAAATTGTTTGATTTTATTATGTTACATTAAGATTTTTGCAGCCTGTTTAACATCTCCGTAAAACCGGGGAATGAAGTATTTATGCAGTCTGAATCCTCAATAATAGTTTCTCCCTGAGTCATGAGCCCGGCTATTGCCATAGACATTGCAACCCTGTGGTCGCCGTAACTCTGAAGCGCGGCAGGCAGAAGCCTCTCCCGGCCGTGAATTATTATGCCGTCTTCAAGTTCTTCTATGCCTGCGCCCATCTTTTTCAGCCCTTCAGCCATTGATTTAATCCGGTCCGACTCTTTTACCCGTAATTCCCGGGCGCCTTTTATTGTTGTAGTCCCGGAAGACAGCGATGCAGCAGCGCACAGGATGGGGAATTCGTCAATGGCCCTGAGAATTAACCCGCCTCCGACTGCAATACCTGTAAGAGGGGCGTATCTTATATGCAAGTCTGCAACCGGCTCACCTGATACTTCATGTTCATTCTTGACTTCTATCCGGGCGCCCATTAATTTTAAGATTTCAAGTAGTCCGGTTCTGGTCGGGTTGACGCCGACGTTTCTGATAAAAATTTCAGAGCCCGGGACCACAACGCCTGCCGCAATAAAAAATGCGGCAGAGGAAAAATCACCAGGCACAGTCATAGTCAGCGGTTTAAGATGCGCCCTGCCTTTGACGCTTACTTCAAGGTTTTTAATTCTAATCTCAACGCCTGCGGCGCCGAGCATCCTCTCCGTATGGTCTCTTGAACGGTCAGGCTCAAGGACCGATGTAATACCGTCGCAGTAAAGCCCTGCAAGCAGAATTGCGGATTTGACCTGCGCGCTTGCTACCGGGGATTTATAACTAATAGGCTTCATACGGCCGCCCGCAACATTAAGAGGCGGACAGCCCTTGGCCTGCGAGGTAATTTTTGCGCCCATCCCTGTCAGCGGGGCGATAATTCTCTGCATGGGTCTTTTGCTTAAAGAGGCGTCTCCTGTTAGTGTGGCAGAAAACGGCTGACCGGCAAGCACGCCGCACAAAAGTCTCATCGTGGTCCCTGAATTACCGCAGTCTATGACGCCGTTGGGCGCCGTTAAACCCATTAATCCCTTGCCATGAATTATTAATTCTGTATTCTGTGTTCTGTGTTCTGTGATTTCAATTCCCATCTGACGGAAGGCCTCAACTGTCCGCAAAGGGTCCTCGGCTGCAAGGAAGTTTTTTATGGAGCTTTTGCCGTCAGCAAGGGCTGCAAGGATAACAGCCCTATGGGAAATGGACTTATCAGGCGGCGCTGCGATTTCACCGCTCAGGGCGTCCTTGTTTGTTATTTTAATAACATTCAAGGCTCTGCCTTTTCCAGGAGCCGCCGGCCTGTCTGCGCTTTTTGAAATTCCTTCTCAAGGCCGTCTGCGTCGGATTTTTCAATAAGCCCTTTCAAGTGCGTGATGGAAGACAAAAACTGATTAAGGGATTTGAGTATGTTTTCTTTGTTGCATAAGCAAATATCGCGCCATAATTCAGGAGAGCTTAGCGCAATCCTGGTCATATCTCTCAGACTCGGGCCGCTGTGAGGCAGGGTGTTTTGGTTTAAATCAAGAATGGTATTTATGAGGGCGTAGGCAATTATATGAGGCAGATGGCTTGTTGCGGCAAAAATCCAGTCATGCTGCTCCGGGCTCATCAGCGATGTCTTGGATCCGAGCTCGGTCCAGAGGGCCAGGATTTTTTTTAGAGAATTTTTATCAGTATCCGGCGTGGGAGTGACAATACAGCGCGCGTTTTTAAAAAGATCAGGCGATGCGCTGTCAATGCCTGAGCGTTCTTTGCCTGCGATAGGATGACTGCCGACAAAATTCACGCCCGGGGGCATGAGCGGCTCAAGTATTTTTATTGCCTCGGTCTTGACGCTCCCGACGTCAGTGACGATTGCGCCTGCCTTTATGTTTTTTCTGATGGTTTTAAAAATATCCTCAAACTGCCCGACCGGGGTTGAAAGCACGATTAAATCCGCGTCTGAAACACTTTCTGAGGCAGATGTGGAATATTCGTCAATCAGTCCCATTTCCTTGGCCCTGGCGAGATTTTCTTTTTTCCTGCCTGTTCCTGCTATTTTGCCGGCGAATCCGTATTTTTTAAGGGCCAGCGCAAAAGAGCCGCCAATAAGTCCGACTCCGATTATTGCAACACGCTTAAAATTTAAATCATTCATAAATTAATATTTTCAGATGTTCCTTGTGGTTATTACCCAACAGCATATATGCCTTCAAAACTTTAAGAAAACAACGATGATTATTATCTGTCATGCTGCAAAAAGTTTTAAGTAATTGCTCGGAACTATTTACAAAAAGGCAGCATGACTTTAGGGTGTTGCCTTAAAGTTTTTCAAACATATATGCTGTTGGGTGTTTATCATTAAAATACACCATCAACTGCAACTTAAATTTCCCTGCCTACAGCTTTTGCAACCGCCCGCAGCTCTTTCATCAGGGTCTTGAACTTTTCAGGCTTCAGGGACTGTTCTCCGTCTGACAAGGCCTTTTCAGGATGCGCGTGCACCTCAATTATCAGTCCGTCCGCCCCTGCTGCAACAGCCGCCTTTGCCATAGGCGCAACGAGCTGCCGCTTGCCGACGCCGTGGCTCGGGTCCACTACGACCGGCAGATGGGAAAGTTCTTTTAAGACAGGAACGGCGCTTAAATCCAGCGTATTCCTGGTTTCTGTCTCAAAGGTCCTTATCCCTCTTTCGCACAGGATAACCTTATTGTTGCCTTTTGACATGATGTATTCTGCCGCCATAAGCAATTCCTTGATGGTTGAGCATAGTCCCCTTTTTAAAAGCACAGGCTTGTTGTAAGAGCCTACTTCAAGCAGCAGCCTGAAGTTTTGCATGTTTCTTGCGCCTATCTGGATTATATCGGCATATTGAAGGATTGCCTCCATGTCTCTCGGATCCATTATCTCTGTAACAACCGGCATTCCGGTCTGCTTTTTCACCTCTGCGAGGTATCTGAGCCCTTCCTCTCCAAGCCCCTGAAAACTGTAGGGCGAAGTCCTCGGTTTGTATGCGCCGCCCCGTATAAATGCCGCCCCGGCTTTTTTTACTTCCTTCGCCGTTTTCAAAAGCGTAGGCAGATTTTCAACTGCGCAGGGCCCGGCAATAACCTGTATTTTCCTGCCTCCAATCACATGCCCGTTGATTTTAATAGTCGTGTCTTCTGATTTAAAACTCCTGCTTGCAAGCTTATAAGGCTGGATAATGCGGAGGACCTTTTCAACTCCCGGCATTGATTCAAAAGTACTGCTTTCCTCATCAGTAATTTTTGAAGTGTCGCCGATTACGCCGATGACGGTCCGCTCCGTCCCCCTTGAAATATTGGCAGTGAAGCCTTTATCTTCAAGTTTCCTGACTATCCGCTGAATTTTTTTATCTGTTGCTCCAGGTCCAAGTACTATAATATCCATTGTCTCCCCCATTTATAAATTAAAAGTTATAAATTAAAAATGAAAAATTAATGAGTTCCATAATTTTCAATTTTTCATTCTGCATTTTGAATTTTCTTAAGTGTTTCTATGAATTTCTCATTCTCCTCCGGCAGTCCTATTGTCACCCTGATTTCCCTTGGTCCCATGGGCCTGACAATAATGCCCTTGCGTAAAAGCTTTTCGTATAATTGACCGGCGCTGTCATCTTTTAAAATAACATATATAAAGTTTGTTTCGGTAGGTACAAAATCAAACTGCAAGGCCTTTAATTCCCTGTAAAGATATTTTTTCCCTTTTTCATTAATTTTTTTTGCCTTTGAAATATGTTTTTCATCTTCAAGTGATGCAAGCGCCGCCTTCTGAGCCATTGAATTGACGTTAAACGGCTGGCGGATTTTGTTCAGCTCTGTAATTAATGACGGCTTGGCAATGCCGTAGCCGATTCTCAGCCCTGCAAGCCCGTAAATCTTTGAAAAAGTCCTGAGTATCAAGATATCCCGCCCCTGCCTGAAATGCTTCATGCTGTCAGCGTATTCAGGAGATGTAACATATTCATAATAAGCCTCGTCAACAACAATAAGCACGCCTTCGGGCACCTTATTCATAAAGGCGTCCATCTCGGCTTTTGTATTGATTGTGCCTGTCGGGTTGTTCGGGTTTGCAATAAAAATAATCTTTGTTTTTTCTGTTATCCGCGATGCCATGGCCTCAAGGTCATGACGCCACTCTTTGAGGGGGACCACTACATTTTTTCCGCCTGCCGCCTGGGTTATCATTGAGTAGACGACAAAAGACGGATGGGCCATTATCGCCTCATCCCCTGCGTTAAAAAATGTCCGCACCGCAAGCTCAATCAGTTCATTGGAGCCGTTGCCGAGCATGATTTCTTCGGGAGATACGCCGAGTTTTTCTGCGAGGGAGGTTTTAAGGTAATAACAGCTTCCGTCAGGATATCTGTTGATTCCCTTAAGCGCATGACGCAGCGCTCTGAGCACAGACGGGGAGGGGCCCAGAGAGCTTTCATTGGATGCAAGTTTTATAGCGCCCTTGATGCCGAGCTCTCGCTCAAGCTCCTCAACGGGCTTGCCCGGTACGTAAGGCTTGATTGTTTTTATGTGGTCAGGTGAAGTTACCATAATTTGTTATTGGTTATTTGTAACTATTGAAAATTATGTAAGTAATGTCAGCTTTTTCGTCATTCCGGCTTGTCCGGAATCTTTCTTTGTTTTCAGAAGGATTCCCGACGCGCTCCGCTTGCGGGAATGACAAATTATGAGGCTTTACATATGACTCCCTTACTAGTCCGCCGACGGATAGGAGCCGAGCACCTTAAGATAAAGGCATTCTTTTTTTATTTCGTCAATTGCCTTTTTGACCTTTTTGTCTTCTATATGTCCTTCCATGTCAACGAAAAATATATATTCCCAGGCCTTTCTTCTGGAGGGTCTTGATTCAATCTTTTTAAGATTGATTTTGTGTTTTGCAAATGGTTTAAGTATTGCGTAAAGGGCGCCTGCCTTGTCTTTAATTGAGAACATGATTGAGGTCTTGTCCTTCCCGGTTTTGGCGGGAAAATCTTTTGCGATTATAAGAAAGCGGGTGTAATTGTATTTGCGGTCTTCAATCCCCTTTTCAACGAATTGAAGGTTGTAAATGCTTGCCGCAAGCTCGCTTGCAACGGCGGCGGCGCCCGGGTCTTTTGAAACGCGTTCGGCGGCGGCGGCGGTGCTCATTTCCTCTATGACAGGTATGCCCGGGAGGTTTTCCTCAAGCCAGCCCCTGCACTGGGCCGTGGCCTGAGGAAACGAGTAAATTTTTTTAATGTCTAATTTCTTGCCTGTTTTGGATAATAAATTGTGCGATACCTCAAGCATTATCTCAGAGGCAATTTTCAATTCAGAATCTATAAACACGTCTAATGTATAGTTGACGACCCCTGCCGTGGAATTTTCAATCGGCACTACCCCGTAATGGCATTCTTCCCTTTCAACCGCTTCAAAAACACCTTTAATAGTGCTTTCGGATTTATATTCTGTCAGTAAGCCGAACTGCCGTTGGGCTGCAAGATGCGTGAAGGTTGCCGAAGGTCCAAGGTATGCTATTTTTAAAGGCTGTCTCAATGAGATTGACACCGAGAAGATTTCCCTGTAGATGGCCTTGAGGACGCTGTTGGGAAAGGGTCCTGGGTTTAACTGCTCAAGCCTCTGAAGTATTTCCACCTCCCGGTCAGGCGAATGAGGGGTTATCTGCTTGTCTTTTTTAGTCTTTCCTACTTCAAGGGCAACTTCTGTACGTTTGTTTAATAAATCAAGTATGTGGGCGTCAATGTTGTTGATTTCTTCCCTGAGTTTTTTAATTTCGTCCATAAATTTTCTCCCCACAGGGTATCGGCCGTCTGCCCTGCTTAAGTATTGCAAAGCTTAATTATAAAGAAATCCGGCAATTTCTACAAATCCGTTTGTTTATTTTTGAATTTGCTTTTCAGGGACAATCTCAATAATCGTTATCTCCGGAGGGGCAAGAAAACGCACGGGCGGCCCTGCGGTCCCGGCGCCCCGGCTTACATAGACGGAAGAACCCTGGGGCAGTTTTGCATAACCGGAGTCTATAGGGAACATTAGTTTGGGAATAATGCGGATGGGAAATATCTGCCCTTTATGCGTATGTCCTGAGAGCATGAGGTCAAAAGTTCCGAGTGCGTCTCCGTCTATTTCAGGTCTGTGGTTAAGTAATATTGTAAAGGTATTGCGGGGAAGTTCCGAGATGATTTTTCTTACGGACTTTTTTGGAACATTTTCAGCCGGTTCAAAGTCCTTGACTGCGGAGTCGTCAAGGCCAGCGATATTAATTAGATTTTGTATGCTGACACCCTCGCCGCGCAACACGGTAAAGCCGGAGTTCTGCATGAATTTTACGGCATTATCTAGGCCGCCGTAAAATTCGTGATTGCCGGTCACTGCAAATTTACCTAACCGTGCGTTAATTTTTTTAATGTGCCCCGCAAGGTAGTCAATATTATCCACCGTTCCGTTAAGAAGGTCCCCGGTTGAGACTATCAAATCAGGGTTTGCCGCTTCAATGACTTTTAAAACCTTGTCCAGATGTTTTTCCCTTATAATGACTCCAAGATGCAAGTCTGATATCTGCGCTATGGTTAATTTGCCTGCATTTTCAGGAAGCTTTGAGGTGCTGATTGTTAATTTTTCCACCTGTAAATTCTGCGCCTCAAAATAACCGTAGACAGTGAGCGCTATTGTAAAAAAAACAGTGATAAAAAATGACGTCTGCTGAGAGATTGAGATTTTCCTGATTGAATTGTTTTGAAGGAGAAATCCGCCTGTTCTGATGATGAGACTATAGAGGTCCAGTAAAATTCCAACTGAGGCAAAAAACACAATGACTGCAACCCACATGTAGCCCGGATATGCATAAATTTTTGTCATTGTATGCAGACAGTGGAGAGAACATAAATGTATTAACATTGGCGAGAAAGTCATGAATGTCAGGAATAAACCTAACAGAATGCTTGCCAAAAGGCCCGGACTAAAAACATGCCTGACTTTCAAAAAAACATAAACATTTCCGGCCGCATATACGCAGTAAAAAATTAAAAATATAGTCATTTTTTCTGAAAGTTTGTCATTGTCCGGCTTGACCGGACAATCCATTCTGTTCCCCTGATTAAATCGGAGAACGGCGTCTGGATTCCCCGATCAAGTCAGGGAATGACGATAGTTTGCACATCATTTTTAAGATACCCCGCTGTCTCTGCGGCGGGGAGATTCATTTCTTATTGCACTCCTCCTTATTAACAGCAAAAGAGGCAGGGTGCAGACCATGAGCAGGCTTAGGAGATAAAAGGCATCATTAAAGGACAGCATGGAAGCCTGTCTTAATAATTGGCCGTAAATGGCGCTCAAACCCGCATGCTGCGAGCCGCTTTCTTCAACCCCCCTGAGATGCAGGAATTGAGAAATCTGCGATAAAATTGTCTGATAGTTTACATCAAACGGCGTAAGATGTTCTACAAGATGATTTTGATGAAACTGCGAGCGTCTTGCAATCATTGTGGTGATAAATGCAACACCGAAACTTCCGCCGAGATTTCTTAAAAGGTTGTAAATAGCAGTTGCATTGCCCATTTCCTCCTTTTTGACGCCTGACATGGTCAGTGTCGTAAGCGGTATAAAAAGAAATCCCATGCCTATGCCCAGAACAATCCTGGTCCATATTATTGTGTTGAAATCCGCCGAGAGGGTGAATTGGGACATGAGATGCGTTGAATATGCGGATACCAGTATTACGAAGCCCAGCAATATCTTTGGATTCATCTTTGTCACGAGCCTCCCTGCAATCGGCATTGCTATGAGTGTCGCAACGCCTCCGGGCCCGAGCACTACACCTGCGAGCGTTGATGTATAACCCATAAGCGTCTGGAGGAATATCGGGAGAAGAACGATACTGCCGAAGAGATTGAAAAACGCAAAAAACATCACAATATTCCCTGTGCTGAAGGTGAGATTTTTAAAGGCCTTCAGGTTCACGACAGGATGCTCTGCAAACAGCTCCGTAATTATAAAAAGTATCAAAGAGACTGCCGAGACTAAGCTCATCCAGACAATGAAGTTTGATGAGAACCAGTCTTCACGCTCTCCTTTGTCAAGGACTATCTGAAGGCAGCCGAGCCCGAGTACGAGAAACGCAAGCCCCCAGTAGTCAATCTTCATCTTCATGCGCTTCATGTAAGGAGGGTCCATGATGAAAAACATTACAAGCAGAATGGAGATTATCCCTATCGGAATATTTATAAAGAATATCCAGTGCCACGACCAGTTGTCTGTTATCCAGCCTCCGAGCAAGGGACCAATAATAGGCCCGAACATAATGCCGACGCCGAATATTGCCATTGCCATGCCGTGCTGTTTCCGGGGAAACGTTTCAAATAAGACAGACTGTGATATGGGCTGAAGCGCGCCGCCTCCGATACCCTGAAAAATTCTGAACAGCACAAGGCTCTGCAGGTTCCATGCAAAGCCGCAGAGCAGGGAGCTTAATGTAAATAATGATATGGAAAATATCAGATAGCGCTTTCTTCCGAATAATCTGCTGAGCCACCCGGTCATCGGGATTATGATTGCGTTTGAAACGAGATAGGATGTTATCGTCCACGTGGATTCATCAATGCCTGCCGACAGGCTTCCGCGGATGTGGTCCAGAGAGACATTGACGACAGAGGTGTCAATAATCTCTATCAGAGTCGGAAGCATTACTGTCAATGCAACAAGCCATTTGTTCATAGGGTATTACTCCACCAATACCACCGGCACGACGGACATCCCGACTCGTAAAACATGTTCGGGGTCTGAGTTTTTATCAATAAGTATTTTTACGGGTATTCTCTGCACTACTTTGACAAAGTTGCCTGTGGCGTTTTCAGCGGGGAATAAAGAAAACGCTGCTCCTGTGCCGGCCATGATGCTTTCAACTGTGCCTGTGAATTTTTTGCCGGGGTAGGTGTCTACCTTTATTTCAACCGTTTGCCCGGGCTTTATCTTCTCAAGCTGGGTCTCTTTGAAGTTTGCAATCACATGCACTTCATCAAGAGGGACCACTGCCATGAGAGGCTGTCCGGCATTTATCTGATTGCCCGATTCAACAGATTTTTTTGTGACATAACCGTCTGCAGGCGCGTAGATTTTTGTGTATCCGAGATTAAGCTCTGTTGCTTCAAGCAAGGCTTCTTTCTGCTTTATAGCCGACTGCAGGGCTGTCTTTTCCGCTTCTGCCTGTTTTACGACTGATTTCTGGGTTTCAACTGATAGTGTTGAATATTTCTGTCCCTCTGCCGCCGCCTGCACCATCGCAAAAGAGGTCTTATAATTGGTTGCTGCTTTTTCATATTTTTCATGGGGAATCAGGTTTTCTTTGAAAAGGGCTTCTGCCCTTTTCATGTCTGATTCTGCCTGCTGGAGATTTGCCTCCTGTACTGCCAGAAGCCCCTTTATCGCGTTTGCCCGGGAATTTAACTCTGCTATCTGTTTTTGTGATGATTCTATTTTTGCGGCAATCACCGCTGATTTTGCCTTTTCAGCATTAAGTGCGGACCTGGCCTCTTTTACCTTCACTTCATAATCAGCAGGGTCTAACTCCAGGAGGACAGCGCCTTTTTTAACAGGCTGGTTGGATTTAACATAAATATTCCTGACCGTGCCGGGCACTTTTGATGCGATGGTGTGTATATCGCCTTCAACAAACGCATCGTCAGTTGAGATGTGGGTGCTTTTGTACCGGGAATAAAAATACCCTGTAACCGCGCCGATGATTAAAATGACTGTAAAAACCAAGACGGCTATTTTTTTCTTGCTGTGATTTGCAGGTGTTGTTGTCGTTTGCTCTTCCATATTCTCCTCTTTTATGAATTATTCCCTCTCCCCTTGCGGGAGAGGGGTAGGGTGAGGGGGTTAATAATTATTTTCACCCTCCCCTACATCCCCTCCCGTCAAGAGAGGGGAGATTTCAGGATACCCCGCAGTTTACTGCGGTTGGGAAACCTTGATTTGTTCCGTCATTCCCGTGAAAACGGGAATCCAGAAAAAATGAAAAGGACTGGATTCCGCATTCCCGATGCATCGGGACGGAATGACAGCAACTCTCAACCTGCCAGAGGCAGGCAAGCTCTTTTTTGCTTTTAACTCTTAACTCTTTTGACGCAGGCTAAAGCCTGCGGCTACTTCACTCGTGTCTCAGCGCATCTATCGGGTCCAGGAGTGAAGCCTTGTAGGCCGGATAAAATCCGAAGAATATTCCGACCAGTCCTGAAAATCCGAAGGCCAGCAGTATTGAAGCAGGGGTCACCAATACAGTCCATTCTGCAAGTGTTGATAAAATTCTGGCAGTTGTTATTCCTGCAATTATGCCGATGACGCCCCCGGTGAATGACAATGTAAGCGCCTCCACAATGAATTGAAGCCTTATATCCCAGGTCCTTGCGCCTACGGCCATTCTTATACCAATCTCTCTGGTCCTTTCAGTAACCGACACGAGCATTATGTTCATAATCCCGATTCCTCCGACAAGCAGTGATACTGATGCTATTGCGCCGAGCAGTATGGTCATGACCTTTGTGGACTGCTCTGCCGCCTGCATCATCTGCGTGAGGTTTCTGACTGTGAAATCATTCTCCTCTTTCGGTCCGATACGGTGTCTCTGCCTGAGCAGCTCTGTTATCTGTCCTTCCGCAGACTGAAGGTCTTCAGTGCTTTTTGCCTGGACCATGATTAACCTTATCATGCGCGGTCTTGCGGCGCCGAAGAGTTTTTTCTGAGCGGTTGTAACCGGAACATATACGGTATCATCCTGATCCTGTCCTAAAGCCGACTGCCCTTTACTTTTCAGTATGCCGATTACCGTAAACGGAATTTTCTTAATCCTGACCATTTGCCCGATGGGGTTAATGCCGCCAAAAAGGTTATCAACAACAGTCTGTCCCAGTAAACACACCTTTGTGGCGCTCTTAACGTCCTGCTCTGTAAAAGGCCTTCCCGCAGACAAAACCCAATCCCTTACATTCAGCATGCTGGGCGTGGTCCCTGTCACGCCCGTGGACCAGTTTTGATTGCCGTAAACAACCTGCGCAACACCGCTTACTACCGGAGCGATATCTGATACCGCAGGACAATCCTTTAAAATGGCTTCAGCATCTCCTATTGTAAGGGTGGATTGAGTTCCGGACCCCATTCTGACGCCGCCTGCCGAGGTTGCTCCCGGAACGACCATTATGAGGTTGCTGCCCATGCTTGAAATCTGCGCCTCTATCTGCCTGCTTGCGCCTGTGCCGACGGCAAGCATCGCAATCACTGCGCCTACCCCGATAATAACGCCGAGCATTGTAAGGGCCGAGCGCATCTTGTTCACCCTTAACGCCCTGAAGGATATTTTTAATGTGGAAGTTATGTTAATCATCTGTCTGTAAAATTTTAACCACAGATTTCGCAGATTATCACAGATTAAAAAAGACTTTAAAGAAATCCGTGCAAATCTGTGTAATCTGTGGCTGAGAATCTATTTTTCTTTTTTTCATCACTCACAATTTCGCCGTCCAGGAATTTAATTGTCCGCCTGCTGTACGCGGCTATGTCGGTTTCATGGGTCACGAGAATTATTGTAATGTTTGATTCTGTGTTGAGCTTTACGAAAAGTTTCATTATTTCAGCGCTTGTTTTTGTTTCAAGATTGCCTGTGGGTTCGTCTGCAAGAATTATCGGGGCGTCATTCACAAGCGCCCTTGCTATGGCAACCCTCTGCTGCTGCCCGCCGGAAAGCTGATTGGGGTGAGATTCCTCTTTGCCCCCAAGTCCTACGCTTGTAAGCGCTGCCTTGGCCCTGTCTCTTTTTTCCGTTGAGGATAAACCGTTATAGAGCAGGGGGAGTTCAACATTTTCAAGCGCCGAGGTCCTTGAAAGCAGGTTAAATCCCTGAAAGACAAAGCCGATTTTTTTGTTCCTGAGGCCTGCGCGCTCATCCCTGTTCAAATTGCCTATATTTATATTTTCTAAAAGGTATTGTCCGGCTGTCGGCTTATCAAGACATCCCAGAATATTCATAAAGGTTGATTTGCCTGACCCCGACGGACCCATGATTGAGACGAATTCTCCTTCTTCTATTTTTAAAGACACACCGCACAGCGCAGGGGCTTCAATATTTCCAAACCTGTAAATCTTTGTAATTTCCTTTGCCTCAATAAGCGGCGGCATTTTAGAACATCCTCGGGCTGTGAGCAGCCGGCGCAGCCGGCCCCTTTGTTTTATCCTGAGATTCTACAATTACCTCCTGCCCTTCTTTTATCTCTCCGGCGGCAAGTTCGCTGTAATTGCCGTCGCTGACGCCTGCGGATACAGATATGCGTTTTGGTTTATTGTTTTCAATTACCCATACGCCTTTGTCTTTTTGACGCGCATTGGTTTTGTTTTTATCTAACGGGCTGAATCTTAAGGCCGCATTCGGAACTTTTAAAATATCTTTTTTTACAAACAAGATTATTGAAACATTTGCAGTCATACCCGGCTTTAGTTTAAATTCAGGGTTGTCTACCTTAATGACTACATCATAAGTAACCACATTTTGTATTGTTACCGGAGCATTTCTTACCTGTGACACTCTGCCTTTGAAAATGACGTCCGGATAGGCGTCAACATTAAATTCAACATCCTGCCCGGCTTTTACCCTGCCGATATCAGCCTCATCCACATTTGTGTCTATCTGCATTTTTGTGAGGTCCTGTGCAATAGTGAAGAGGGTAGGGGTCTGAAAACTCGCCGCAACCGTCTGCCCGACATCCACATTTCTTGAAACAACAATTCCATCCACAGGTGAAAGTATCTTTGTGTATCTGAGATTGGTCCCTGCGATTTTTAACGACGCTTCTGCCTGCGCTGCCTGCGCCTTTGACGCGCTTACCTCTGCCTTTGCCGTTTCATAATTTGTCAGAGATGTATCAAGGTCATTTCTTGAGATTAAGTTCTCTGAAAAGAGACTGTTGTTTCTTTCCATCACCCTTTTTGCGTCAAGAAGCACAGCGCCGGATTTTTCCAGATTAGCCTTTGCTGAGAGCAGAGTTGCCCTTGCCTGCTCCTCCTGCGCCTCAAATAAAGCAGGATCTATCTGCGCTATCAACTGTCCTTTTTTTACGGGTGAGTTGAAGTCCGCATAAATGTTTTTCACGGTCCCTGACACCTGTGTCCCCACAAGCACTGAGGTCACCGGATTCACAGTACCCGAAGCAGTAACTACCTCTACTATTTCGCCCCTAATGATTTTTTCAGTCCTGAATTCCGGTTCTTTGCCGTTGTCTTTAAGCAGGATGAAAGCGGCAATTCCTAAAGCTGATAAAATCACGATGCTGATTAAGATTTTTTTCATAACGTACCCCGCACTTTTTGTCATGCTCCGATTTAATCGGGGCATCCAGACCTGCCTGCCGGCATGCAGGCGCCGTCCCTGCAAAAACAGGAAACCGGAATAAAAAAGGTACTGGATTGTCCGGTCAAGCCGGACAATGACAGCTTATTGTAATACAGTAATTTATAAACAGACTCTAATTGCGTTTGCATTATAGATTTCTTTCGGCCTTACCCTTAAACATATTGCCCGCCTTTTCCTGAAACTGGTCCATGTAGTAATAAACCACCGGAGTTATGTACAGAGTCAGAAGCTGTGAAACAACCAGCCCTCCAACTACTGCAAGACCTAAAGAACGGCGTGAATCCGCGCCTGAACCGAATCCGATTGCGATAGGCAATGTGCCCATCAGCGCCGCCATTGTGGTCATCATGATTGATGGATGTAACTTTCGTACATGATACCTAACACAATATATATCACGACGATTGCAAGGATGAGGAGAACAGCCAAGCCCTTGGTTGAAGCCTGATAGACCTGTGCCGTACCCTGGAACCCCGAGGTTATGGAGGCAGGCAGGTTTTTTGCCTCCTTCTCAACAGCGGTTACAGCATTACCGAGCGGAGTGCCAGGCTTGAGGTTGAAGGAGATTGTGACAGCAGTAATCTGCCCCAGGTGGTTTACAGACAGCAGTCCCAGCCCCTTGTTCATCACAGTCAGCGAAGAGAGCGGAACAAGCTGTCCTGTATTTGAGCGCACATACAGCAGGCCGAGCGCTGACGGATCCATCTGGTACTGCGGTTCAAGCTCCAGGACTACTTTATATTGGTTCGCAGGAGAATATATGGTTGAGACCTGACGGGACCCGTATGCTGAATACAGGGAGTCCTCAATCTGTTTTGCAGTTATGCCGAAGGCAGCCGCTCTATCGCGGTCCAGGTCCAGATGGACCTGCGGGTTTTTAATCTGCAGGTCGCTTGTTACGTCCTGCAGCATGGGAAGTTTGCGCAGATTCATTTCAAAGGCAGAGGCGTTGGCGTACAGGTCGTTTGTATCCGGACTCTGAAGGACAAACTGATACTGTGCTTTTGAGAGGGTTGCCTCCAGACGTATAGGAGGCGGGTTCTGCATAAACATTAAAATGCCGGGGACGTCCATTACTTTTGGCCTGAGACGCTCTATTATCTGGTCGGCATTCAGTTTGCGCTCATGGCGCGGTTTAAGCTTAATGAACATAAAGCCGCCGTTTGATGCCGCCCTTGCGCCTCCTGCGCCTACGGCTGACATAAAGGCTTCAACATTGGGCTCCTGAAATACAATCTCCACGAGTTTTTGCTGGTGTTTTTTCATTTCTTCAAAGGAGGCCCCCTGCGCTCCCTCGGTGAAGGCAAAGATGCCGCCGATATCGTCCGGCGGCAGAAGTCCCGTAGGCATTACGGCAAAAAGCCAGGCAGTGGCCGCTGTCATGACAATAGTTACTGTAATGGTTGTACGGCGGAAGCGGAACACCTGCTTAAGGGTAAGTTCATAGAGACTGCGCAGGCCGTCAAAAAATCTTTCTATGAAGTTGTAAAGCCGTCCGTGCTGTTCTTTGCCGGAGGCCTTTAGAAAGCGGCTTGAAAGCATGGGGGTCAGTGTCAGAGAAACAACCCCGGATATAAGTATTGCGAATGTGATGGTTACGGCAAACTCGTGAAGCATTCGGCCTAACATTCCTGCCATGAAAAGGACCGGGATGAAAACCGCTATCAGCGATGAAGTCATGGAGATGATGGTGAATCCTATTTCCCTTGAGCCTGTGAAGGCCGCATCCATTGGTTTTTCACCGCGCTCCATGTGGCGGACAATGTTTTCAAGCATGACAATGGCGTCATCCACGACACAGCCTACTGAAAGTGTGAGCGCCATCAGGGTGATATTATTGACTGAAAAACCGAGGACATACATTGCCGCAAACGTCCCGATTATTGAAAGAGGCAATGCAAGGCTCGGGATTACCGTAGCCGACAGGTTTCTCAGGAACAGAAAGATTACGAGGATAACAAGGGCAATAGTGAGCAGTAAGGTGAACTTAATATCTTTAACCGAGTCTCTGATGGACTCCGAGCGGTCAAAGAGGGTGTTTAACTGAACAGTTGCAGGAATCTGGCGGCGAAAGTCGGGAATCTGTTTTTTGATGCTGTCTACCACTTCAATGGTGTTAGTGCCGGGCTGGCGCTGGATTGCAAGGACAATAGCCCTTGTGGATTTGCCTCCGGTATTGTACCAGGCGGCAATCTTGTCATTTTCCACGCTGTCCGTCACAGTTGCGATGTCCTGAAGACGCACCGGCGAGCCGTTCCGGTAAGCCACTATCATCGGCTTGAAGGCCTCAGCATTATAAAGCTGGCCGCTTGCCTGGATGGTAAATGCCTGCTGTTTTCCCTGAAGTCCTCCGGTGGGCAGGTTTACGTTCCATTGCGACAGCGCTGAGGCAATCTCATCTATGCCGATCTTGCGGTTTGCCAGCATCTGCGGATTAAGCTGTACCCGCACTGCATATTTCTGTGAACCATAGACCTGCACCTGAGCTACTCCTTTGATCATAGAGATGCGCGGCGAAATAATGGTGTCAGCATACTCATTTACCTGAGAAAGAGGCATTATTGGAGAACTCAGAGCGAGATACAGAACAGGCTGGTCGGCGGGATTGACCTTCTGGTACGAAGGAGGACTCGGCATGTCCTGAGGCAATTGGCGGGCTGCTTTGGAGATAGCGGCCTGAACATCCTGTGCAGCGGCGTCAATGTCGCGTTCAAGGGCAAACTTCAGAGTTATAATTGACACCCCTTGTCCGTTGGTAGAGGTCATGGAATCAACGCCTGCAATAGTTGAAAACTGGCGCTCAAGCGGAGTTGCCACGGCGCTGGCCATTGTCTCAGGGCTGGCGCCGGGCAGATTGGCTGTTACCTGAATCGTCGGAAAATCAATATTCGGCAGGTCATTGACCGGCAGAATTCTATAAGCAAAGACGCCGAATATCATGATGGCGAGCATGACCAGACTGGTCATAATCGGGCGCTTTATAAATATATCGGAAATGTTCATTATTATTTATCTTTGAGACTCTTGCAAAAGTCGTCATTCCCGTGAAAACGGGAATCCAGTCTTTTTAATAATTTCCGGATGCCCGATTACAGACTTCGGGCATGACAAAAATAAAAAATCGTAATTTACGGACAGACACTATTTACTACCTTCTGAAATGTTTTTAATCTCCACCTTTGCACCGGGCATAAGACGCATCTGGCCGTCTGTTACTACCTGCTCTCCCATCACCAGACCTTTTTCAATTACTGTCATATCCTCGTATGTGACGCCGGTGTTAACCGGACGAAGCTCTGCGGAATCTTCCTTTACTACAAACACGAACGGTCCCTGCTGTCCGGTCTGAACTGCCCGTGAAGGCGCCACAATAGCATCATGCCGGATATCAAGCGTCAGGACTGCATTTACAAATTGTCCGGGCCAAAGACGTTTTTCCTTATTGGGAAAGATAGCCTTTAGTTTGATTGTTCCTGTTGAGGCATCCACTGTATTATCTATAAAGTTAAGAGTCCCCACTGCGGGATTTTTGTCCTCATTAGACAGGAAGGCCTCAACCTTTAATTTCCCGGAGGCCATGCGTTTTCTAATTTCAGGGAGGTTTTGTTCAGGAACAGAGAAGCCTGCAAAGACAGGCTGAATCTGGTTAATGACCACCATCGGCTTGTCGTCATTTGCCTTGATAATACTGCCCGGGTCTGCCAAAAGGCTGCCTGTGCGGCCTGTGACAGGGGAAGATATGAAGCAGTAGCTTAACTGCAGTTTTGCGTTATCAACGGCAGCCCTGTCTGCATCAGCAGCAGACTTAAGGGCCTCTGCATTGGCCTTCACACGCTCGTAATCCTCCCTGCTGACAAGCTGGTCCTTAAACAGTCCGGTATAACGGATAAAATCGTCCGCGGCTTTTTGAGCCAGCGCTGAATTTTTTGCCAGGTTGGCATTTGCAGCTGCAAGCGCAGTTTCATAAGGCCCGGGGTCTATGGCAAAAAGCAAATCCCCTTTTTTCACATCCTGCCCTTCTTTAAAATTTACACTCAATAGTTCTCCGCTTACGCGCGCCTTTACTGAAACAGTGGAATAGGCCTCAACAGTTCCGATTACGCGGAGCTGAATAGGCACTGTTTTTTGTATTACGGGGGCCACGGTAACCGGCGCAACAGGTTTCATCATTGCCTGTTTTGACGCGTCTTTTGAACATGACGGCAGAGACAGCAGACAGAACATGGCGAATAGTGAACAGTGAATAGTGAAAAAGATTTTATCTCTCATTCTATTACTCCTATATTTTTTCTGTTTTTGACATTTACTAATGAAATCGTAAGTAAAGCGACATTTCCGGCTTGTCTGTGCCCGATGTTTGG
>JACQZD010000081.1 GCA_016207865.1 Nitrospirota bacterium | reverse complement strand
AGACAAATTGTAAGAAATGCGGGTTCCCGACATGCCTTGCATTTGCAATGTCTCTTGCTCAGGCTAAGGTAGACCTTGCGAAATGCCCTGATGTATCCGAGGAATCCCAAAAAGTGCTTGGCGCGGCGGCAGCTCCGCCTATCAGGACTTTTAGTCTCGGTTCCGGCGGCAAAGCAGTTAAAATGGGCGGTGAAACAGTCTTATTCAGGCACGACAAAAAATTTATCAATCCGTGCGTATTTGCCCTGAATATAAAAGATACGTTAAGCGACGATGAATTAAATAAAAAAATCGGAGAGGTCTTAACCTCTGAAATTGACAGGGTGGGACAGAAACTGAGGATTGACGCTGTTTCAATAGAGTTTGCATCCAACGATGCCGCCCGGTATGAATCAGCGGTAAAACTCATTTCGCAGAAGGCGGCTGATACTCCGGTTATTTTAAACTGCAAGGATTCCTCTGCCGCGGAAAAAGCAGTAAAGGCGATTGCCGATAAGAAACCTTTGCTTTACGGCGTCACCGCGTCAAATACAGACGCCATGGTTAATATTGCAAAGGCAAACAAGATACCGCTTGGCGTTTGCGCCGAAGGGCTTGAGGCTCTTAGCGCGCTTACTGAGAAGATAAAAGGGATGGGCGTTGAGGACCTTGTGATGGACCCGGGCGCAAAGACTGCAAAGGAGATTGTTGAACTCAATACCCAGATAAGACGCTCTGCCTTGAAAAAAGGTTTTAAGCCTCTTGGCTATCCAATAATAAACTCCGCGTTAAGGGAAGACAGAGTGCTTGAGGCGGCTGTGGCAGGAGTTGCAGCTGCAAAATATGCGTCCATTATACTGCTCAGCAGCATTGAAAAGTGGAAGAACCTGGCCTTGTTTACATTAAGGCAGAACATATACACCGACCCGCAGGTGCCTATGCAGGTGGAGCAGAAGATTTACAAGGTTGGCGAGCCGACGGCGGATTCCCCGCTGTTAATCACAACTAATTTCTCCCTTACATACTTTATTGTGTCGGGAGAAGTTGAAAACAGCAAAGTCCCGAGCCATCTGGCCGTTATGGACTGTGAAGGATTATCAGTGCTTACCGCGTGGGCGGCGGGGAAATTCACTGCCGCAAAGATTGCGCAGTTTATTAAAGACAGCGGTATTGAAAGTCAGGTCAAGCACAGGGAACTCATAATCCCCGGACAGGTTGCCATACTGAGCGGGGCGCTTGAAGATAAGCTTGAGGGATGGAAGATTACCGTAGGCCCGAGAGAGGCCAATGCGCTTCCGTCTTTTTTAAAAGCCCGTAATGCGTAATGCGTGACGCGTGATGAGTAATGTAAAAAACATACAAATAAATCTGTCATTCCTGCGAAGGCAGGAATCCAGAAATTTTAATATAGCTCCCGGTTCCCTGCTTAAAGCCTGCTGGGACAAGTTTCATAGGGACGACGTCTGGATTCCCGCTTAAAACCTGCGGGAATGACGGCCGCTGGAAATTATTAAATAAGTTATTTAAAGAAACCGTAACACATTACGCATCACGTGTTACGATATTAGGAGGTTGTAATGTCGAAGATAATTGCCTCAGCCGCCATCAGAGGCTCTCACAAACTTGTGCATGACGCAGAGCAGATGCTTGATAAAGCCCTTGCAGAAAAAGGCAAGGACTTTGTATTTGAATTTCCTGATACGGCATTTTACCTGCCGATGATTTATGCCATGACGGGTTTTGCGGTTAAAACCCTTGCCGATATGAAGACGGCCCTCGGCCTGGCAAAGGGGATGCTTCATCCTGAGCCTGACGAGCACATCTGGAAACCGTATTTAGGAGAGGCGCTTGATTCAGGCATGGCAACGCTTTTTGCCGAAGAAATCATTCTGGCGCTGAGATACATAAACGGGCTTGAACCTGTGACTGACTCTGAAACAGGGTATGTTTATAACGGATTTATAACAGATACCATCCAGAGGAATCTTGGCATACAGCTTGTTGACGGAAGGATGCCGGGCTTTGCGGCCATCATCGGAGCGGCGCCTGACGAAGACACGGCGCTTAAAATCGTCAGGGAACTGCAGGAAAAAAACATTCTAATATTCCTTTCCGGACAGTCCAAGGATAAAAACGGCAATACTACATGCGTTACAAAACAATTGTTAAAAAAGGGCGTCACTCTCGGATGGGATACTTACATAGTCCCGCTCGGGCCGGATACAGAGCATACGCTCTATGCGCTGGACTGGGCCATAAGGGCGTCCCTCATATTCGGCGGCAAAAAACCCGCTGATTTCAGAGAGCATCTCAAATACCAGAAAGACCGCGTTTTTGCATTTGCCATTGTGCTTGGAGAGCTTGATGACATCAAATGGTCTACGGGCGCAGGCGCAATCAACATGGGATTCCCCGCGTTATGCGATACTGACGTGCCGGTCATTCATCCGACAGGCGTATGTACTTATGAGCATGTGGACAAAGAGCTGGACCACAATAAAATCGTGCAGAGGGCTATTGAAGTAAGAGGGCTTAAAGTTACAGTTGAAAAGCCGCCGATTCCCGTTGCCTACGGGCCTGCGTTTGAGGGAGAGAGAATCCGGAAAGAGGATATGTTCATTGAATTCGGCGGACAGCGCTCTCCGGCGTTTGAATGGGTGAGGACCAAGGAACTTCATGAGATAGAAGACGGCAAGGTAACCATTGTCGGCACAGACGTTGAGGAAAGATACAAAAAAGGCGGCGTGATGCCTATGGCGATAGTCATAGATGTCGCCGGCAGAAAGATGCAAAAAGACTTTGAGGCGATTATAGAGAGAAAACTTCATCACAACATAAATGAGGCGCAGGGACTCTGGCACATGGGACAGCGCGACATCGTATGGATGAGAATCAGCAATCAGGCATATAAGGACGGAATCACGCTGGAGCATATCGGCGTGATACATAACACAATGGCTCATCACCGCTTTAAGTCAATCGTTGACAAGGTGCAGGCGACGCTTTATGTTGATGAAAAAGACGTGCTTGCATTACAAGATGAAGCGCGCAAGGTTTACAGGGAAAGAGACCACAGGCTTGCGGGTCTGATAGACGAATCAGTTGACACCTTTTATTCATGTCTTCTCTGCCAGTCGTTTGCACCTTCGCATGTCTGCGTGATAAGCCCCGAACGCCTGGGTCTTTGCGGCGCATACAACTGGCTTGATACAAGGGCGGCCTTTGAAATTGACCCGACCGGAGGCAATCAGCCTATTTTAAAAGGCGAGGCCATTGATGCAAACAAGGGCCGATGGGCGGGTGTTGATAATTATTTAAAGAGCAATTCAGCAGGAAAGGTGGAGACGCTGAATTTATATACAATAATGGATAATCCCATGACTTCCTGCGGGTGCTTTGAATGTATTGTTGCGATAATCCCCGAGGCCAACGGAATCATGCTGGTCCAGAGGGGGCACACGGGCATGACGCCTGCGGGCATGAAGTTTTCAACTCTGGCGGGAACTGTCGGGGGCGGGGCGCAGAACCCCGGTTTCATGGGAATCGGAGTAAATTTCATCACAAGCAAAAAATTCCTCTTTGCCGACGGCGGCATTAAGAGAATTGTCTGGATGACAAAGAGCCTGAAGGAGAGAATCGGCGAGGACTTTAAGAAAAGGGCGGAAGAAGAAGGCGTGCCGGACCTGCTTGACAGGATTGCGGATGATACTGTCTGTGAAGACTCTGAGAAACTCCTTGAGTTCCTTACGAGCAAAGAGCATCCGGCGCTTACAATGGACCCGATGTTTTAAAGACAGTTATAGCGTTCATAGCGTACAGCGTTTATAGCGTTATAGCGCAAAAATATAATAAACGCTCAGCACAACAGACGCAATGAACGCAATAGACGCACAACGCGATAAACGCATTTGGAGGTTATATGGACGATAAGGTTATAAAGACGGCCAACAAAGAAGCGGCGCAGGTTTTGGAGTGGGGCGAATCCCGCGGGATAGAGACCTGTTTTTCAAGGGCTGAAAAATTAAAATCCTGCCCTATCGGCGAAAGCGGCGCCTGCTGTAAGGTCTGCCACATGGGACCGTGCAGGCTTGTGGGCAAAAATGCGGAGGAAGAGGCTCATGGCATCTGCGGCGCATCCCTTCCGGTTGTTGCGGCAAGGAATCTGGCGAGAATGGTTGCGGCAGGAACCGCATGCCACGGAGACCACGGCAGGGACATGGTGTTTACCCTTCTTGCGGTTGCCGAGGGGGAGGCAAAAGACTTTCAGGTAAAAGACGTAAAAAAACTTTATAAAGTTGCAGGCATACTCGGAATTGAATTTGAAGGCAGGCCTGTAAATGATGTGGCAAAAGACGTTGCCTCAAGATTACTTGAAGACTTCGGCAGGCAAAGGGGCGAGGTAAATTACGTAAAAAGGGCTCCCAAAAAGACTCAGGAGAGATGGAAGAAATTCGGCATTGTACCGAGGGGCATTGACAGAGAAGTGGCTGAAGTGCTGGACCGGACTACAATGGGCATGGACGCCGACGCCGACTCCATTTTGACTCATGCCCTGAGGGCGGCGCTTGCAAACGGCTGGGGCGGGAGCATGATATCCACGGACCTTACGGACATACTCTTTGGAACGCCGGGGCCTGTAAAGGCAGAGGCAAGCCTCGGAATATTTAAGGATGACGAGGTCAATATTGTTATTCACGGGCATGAACCAACCCTTGCCGAGATGATAGTGGATGTGGTGTATGAGCCTGAGATGATTGCATACGCAAAATCAAAAGGGGCCAAGGGGATTAACCTCGGCGGGATGTGCTGTACGGCAAATGAGGTGATGATGAGGCACGGGATTCCCACTGCCGGAGGATTCACCAATCAGGAACTCGGCCTTATGACCGGACTTATTGAGGCGATGGTTGTGGATGTGCAGTGCATTATGCCCGCGCTTACGCAGCTTGCGAAAAAGTTTCATACAAAAATCATAACGACCTCAGAAAAGGTGAAGATGCCCGGCGCAACGCATATGCAGTTTGACGAACACAGGGCCAAGGAGATTGCCAGGGAGATAGTGAGAACAGCCATTGATAATTTCCCGAACAGAATAACTCAGAGAAGCCATGTCGCCGAGAAATTTCCCGTGATTGCGGGCTTCTCACAGGAATACATTGAGTACATGCAGGGAGGCAGATGGCGCGCTTCGTTCAGACCCCTGAATGACGCAATTATGGCAGGGAGAATCCGCGGCGTTGTCGGTCTTGCCGGATGCGATAACCCGAGAGTCCCCGCTACCGGCATTCATAAATTTTTGGCCACAGAGCTGATTAAAAATGACGTGCTTGTCGTATCAACGGGATGCAGTTCCGCTTCCTGCGGCACTGCGGGATTCCTGACCCCTGAGATGGCGCTTGAACATGCAGGACCAGGACTCAGGGAAGTCTGTGTGGCGATTGGAATTCCGCCGATACTGCATCTTGGAGCATGCGTTGACAATACGCGGATACTGACCATTGCAAGCGCAATGGCGGATGAAGGCGGACTTTCAGACGAAATCGGTGGGATGCCTGCCGTCGGTATTGCGCCGGAGTTTATAACTGAAAAGGCGATATCCATAGGATGCTATTTTGCGGCGTCAGGCGTGCCGGTCATCTTCGGCGGTGAATCTCCTGTAGGCGCAAGCAAAGAAGTTACAAAGATAATGACAGAGGTCTGGTTTGAACGCTTCATGGGCGCGCTTCATTTTGAGCCGGACCCGGAAAAGATACTGGCCATGGCGCTTAATTACATTGACAAGGCGAGAGAAGCGCTGAAGCTCAGAAAATACGAGCCGGGAAAATTTGGCGCAGAGAGGGTTCTCATGGATATGGCGGCCAGGAGAATTCTTGAAAAGTCGGCGGCGCCTCACGCAGGCGTCGGCGGGATAAACGAGGCAGGGTCGTAGCGTTGTGCGTTTATCGCGTTTGTTGTGTTTTTAGCGCTATAACGCTGTACACTATAACGCGATGAACGTTTTTTGGAGAAGAGATGGATATTAAACCTGATGAAATTATCGGACATATCGGCGAAGTATTAACCGAAAGGCAGAAGAAACGCGGGATACTGATTCACGCATTTCAGAAGATTCAGCATGAGTACAACTTTCTTCCCGGAGATGCGCTCAAGGCCCTGTCTGAAAAACTGGACATCCCGATGTCTGATGTTTACAGCGCGGCGACATTTTACAAGCAGTTTTATTTCACTCCGCGTGGTAAAAAAATCGTAAGGGTATGCACGGGCACAGCATGCCATGTAAGGGGCGCTTCAAAGGTGCTGAATAAAATTAAGGATGAATTTGACATAGAAGAGGGTGAGACTACGCCGGACCTTTCAATGACGCTTGAGACCGTCGGCTGCATCGGCTGCTGCGGACTGGCACCTGTTGCAACGGTAAACGAAGATATTGTCGGCGAAATAGATATGAAGAAGATTGAGGAAATTATAGAGACCATTAAGCGTTCATAGCGTCTATTGCGTTATAGCGTACAGCGTAAAAAACGCAATTGATTGTATGTCATTCCGACTTGTCCGGAATCGTTCGTCGGAAGGACTCCCGTCAAGCGGGAGTGACAAATAAAGGCGCTATAAACGCACAACGCAATGAACGCGATAAACGTTTTTTAAAGAAAATGGTAAGACTTAAAAACATAAACGAACTCAAAGAACTCAGAAAGGTTCTGGAGAAAGAGACCTTCAAGCCTGACACTATGAGGGCCAAGGTCTGCTGCGGCACTGCATGCACTGCCACTGGAGCGTATAAGGTCATTGACACATTTAAATCCGAGGCAGGCAAAAGAGACGTCTCCCTTGAAATTGTTAAGACAGGCTGTCAGGGGCTGTGCCAGAAGGGACCTGTCCTTAAGATAGAGCCTGCGGATATTTTTTATCAGAGGACCAAACCTGAAAATGTCCAATGGATTATGGGATACACAATTTTAGGCGGAGTGCCTTACAGACAGGGGCTTTACAGGGACAATTTTCTGAGCGAGCCTGTGCCCCTGATGACCGAGGTCCCATTTTATAAAAAACAGCTCAGGATTGCACTCAGAAATAACGGCAGGATTGACCCCTGCAACATAAATCATTACCTTGCGGTAGGCGGATACAAGGCGCTTGAAAAGGCGCTCTCATCCATGACGCCTGACGATGTTTTAAACGAGGTTGATAAAGCGAATCTCAGGGGAAGGGGAGGAGCGGGATTTCCGGCAGGCCGGAAGTGGAAACATTCAAAAGGAGCACCCGGCAAAATAAAATTCGTCATTGCAAACGGCGACGAGGGCGACCCGGGCGCATTCATGGACCGGTCTATTATGGAAGGCGATCCGCACAGCCTTCTTGAGGGAATGGCGCTCTGCGCATATGCCATAGGCGCTCAGTACGGGTTTATCTATGTCAGGCATGAGTACCCTCTTGCAGTCAAAAATTTAGGTCTCGCCATAAAACAGGCGGAGGAATTGGGACTGATAGGGGAGAATATTCTGGGCACTGATTTTAAATTTACGGTTGACATAAGAGAGGGGGCAGGCGCGTTTGTGTGCGGCGAATCCACGGCGCTTGTCGCCTCCATTGAGGGAGAAAGGGGTTTCCCGAGGGTAAGACCGCCGAGGCTTTCAGAGCCCGGAGGAGGACCGTGGGGATTCCCGAGCAACCTTAACAATATTGAAACTTACGCATGCGTCCCTGTAATTGTTGAAAAGGGTTCAGGCTATTTCCTTGCAATAGGCACAAAAAACTCACCCGGCACAAAGGTCTTTGCACTTACGGGCAAGGTCAAAAATACAGGACTTGTTGAAGTCCCGATGGGGATTACGTTAAGGGAAATAATATACGAAATAGGCGGCGGCATACTCGGAGACAAGAAATTCAAGGCAGTTCAGACAGGAGGTCCCTCAGGAGGATGCATACCGGAAAAGTATCTGGACCTGTCTGTGGACTTTGACTCCCTTATTTCAGTCGGCTCCATGATGGGCTCCGGCGGCATGGTTGTCATGGATGAAGAGACCTGCATGGTGGATGTCGCAAAGTTCTTCCTCTCGTTTACACAGTCTGAGTCGTGCGGAAAATGTCCTCCCTGCAGGATAGGGACGTCCCAGATGCTGGATATACTTAAAAGGATTACCTCGGGTCAGGGTCAGGAAGGCGATATTGAGAGGCTTGAAGACCTCGGCAAAAAGATTGTTGCCGGAGCCCTCTGCGGGCTTGGAAACAGCGCGCCCAACCCGGTTTTAACAACGATTAAGTATTTCCGCGAAGAATACGAAGAGCACATTAGAGATAAATACTGCAGGGCCAAGGTATGCAGCGGGCTTGGAGTTTATACCATTGAACATTCGGAATGTTTCCTCTGCGGTTTGTGCAAAGAGGCCTGCGCCTTCGGGGCGGTGAAGGAATTGAGGAATAAATTTTTCATAGATCAGGATTACTGCACAAAGTGCAAGGCCTGCTACACCGCATGCCCGATAGGCGCGGTGAAGGTGGGGAAAAAGGAACGTTATAGCGTACAGCGTTGAGCGTTATAGCGTTACCCAATAAACACTGAACGCTAAACGCAATGAACGCAATAAACGCAATAAACGCGATGAACGAAATAAAAGAAAAGAAACTTGAGGATATAAGAAAAGAGGCTGAGGAGAAAAAATGCCCGGTGCAGAGGGCCTTATATTTTGTGGATGAATTCCTTGTTGGTCCCATGTGCGGGAGGTGTTTCCCCTGTTCCTTCGGAAGTTATGAGGCCCGGATACGCCTGAGGAATTTGTCTGAAGGCGCAGGCAGTGAAGAGGATATTCTGCGTTTAAAAAGAATTGCGGAGAATATGCTTGAAGCATCAATGTGCAAAAAGGGCAAGGACACTGCGAAATTCATCATGGATTATATTGACACTGAGGCGTTCGTGGGGCATCTTGCAGGGGTTTGTCCTGAGAGGGAATGTCACAGCCTTATTAAATATGTCATTCTCCCTGAAAAGTGCACGATGTGCGGCATCTGCCTTGATGCGTGTAAGGATAATGCAATCATTGGCGAGAAGAAGAAATCATATCTTTCAGGGTATCAGCCGTATGAGATAGCCGAAAAAAGATGCACGAAATGCGGAGACTGCATCAAGGTCTGCCCGTTTAAAGCGATAGAGATAAAAGAATGTTATAGCGTTTATAGCGTACAGCGTTCATAGCGAAAAAACGCAATGAACCCAATGAACGCATAACGCTATAACGCAATAAACGCTAAGGGGTTATGGGGGAAATAACAAAATTTGAGGATATTGAAGCGTGGCAGGACGCAAGACAACTATCAAAAGGTATATATAAAATGACATCAGAATTGAAAGACTTTTCCCTTAAAGAGCAGATGAGAAGGGCAACAGTATCAGTGATGGCTAACATAGCTGAAGGATACGCGCGTCGCGGGAATAAAGAATTTGTTCAATTTATGTTTATTTCTAAGGCGTCATGCGCAGAGCTGCAAAGCCATTTATATTTAGCTTTAGACTTGAATTACATTTCTAAAGAGATTTTTGAACCATTATATGAACAATTGGATAAGATACAGAGAAAACTATCTTCTTTTATAAAGGTATTACGCAATAACGCGATAAACGCTGAACGCGATAAACGCTGAACGAACCGGAGGTTTAAAATGTCAAAGACAGTTAATCTTAAAATAGACGGCAAGGAGGTCCATGCGCCTGAGGGCCTGAACCTTATTGATGCGGCTAAGACCGCAGGTATTCACATCCCCAACCTCTGCTACATGAAAGGCATGAGGGGAGTGGGTGCATGCAGGCTCTGCCTTGTTGAGATTGAAGGCTCAAAGGCTCCCATGATTGCCTGCACCACAAAGGTCAAAGAAGGCATGGTTGTAAACACGCAGACCGAAAAAATTCAGGAGATGCGTAAATTCGTCATTGACCTTATCCTCTCCATACATCCGCTGGACTGCATGACCTGCACAAAGGCTGGCGTATGCAAGCTCCAGAAATACGCCTATGACTTTGAACTCAAGGAGTCGTCGTTTACAAGAAAGAAATTCGGCTATCCTGTTGATGAGGCAAACCCGTTCATAAAGCGCGACCCTGATTACTGCATCCTTTGCGGAAGATGCGTAAGGGTCTGCAAGGAGCAGGGGACCAATGTCCTGGAATTTATGGGCCGGGGCGTCGGGGCCAAGGTTGTTACAGCCAGGGACAAACCGCTTCAGGAGTCGTCATGCACCTTCTGCGGAAGCTGTGTTGATGCGTGCCCTGTTAATGCCCTGCTTGAGGCTGACAGGTGGAGAAAGGGCCGGGAATGGGAATATGACAAAATTAAATCAGTATGCCTTTCCTGCGGAAACGGCTGTGACATCACAGTCAGCACAAAAGACGGGGAAGTGGTCAAGGTAAATGCAGGCGCGGATAAAGGCTCTGTGGAAAGATATATCTGCGCTATAGGCAGGTTTGGATTTGATTCGCTTTTATCGGATGCGAGAGTCACGGTACCGCTCAAAAGAACTGGCAAAGAGCTTAAGGAAATTTCATGGGAAGAGGCCTTAAAGGCAGTTGCGGGAGGACTAAAAAATGCAGGCGAAGCCGCAGGCATTATAACCACGGGCGGGATTTTAAATCAGGATGCGTTTGTCCTCTCTAAGTTTGCCTCGGACGCCGTAAAGACAAAGAATGTTGATACGACCGTCAGCCTTTATGCCGACGCCGCATCCATGAAATATTCCGATGCCGTGCAGATGGATTCAGCAGACTTGTTTATTGTCGCCGGGCTTAATCCCTCACAGTGTGAAAGGGCGCTTCCGGCGCTTGATGCGGGAATCAGGAAAATGGCTTCAAGGGGCGCGAAGCTTATTGTGATAAATTCAGGAGAGACAAAACTTTCTTCCATAGCAAACCTGAACATTCAGGGCGATGAGGCTCAGACCTTGGCCCGGATTGCAAGGGCCATGATTTTAAACGGCACTAAGGCTCCGAAGGAAATGGAGCCGGAGATTGCAAATGTTGATGTAACCGAAGAAGCGGAAAAGGCAGTGGAGTTTTTAACTGCGGCAAAAGAGCCTGTCATCTTCACGGCTCCTTCATTATTCGGAGCGGCAAAAAATATCAGCATGATTGTCAATGCCAAGGTTGTCGCAGTGCCTTACGAGGCTAACGCACGGGGCGTTGTTGCAATGGGCTTAGTTACAGAGGGTAAAACCTACAGTGAAATGATTCAGGGCAAAGGGATTAAAGCCCTCTACGTAATCGCTGAACCGCCTGTAAATAAAAGACCTGACGTTGATTTGCTCATGGTCCAGACATCATATCTTACAGAACTTGCAAAACAGGCGGATATAGTCCTTCCCTCCGCGTCGTTTCTTGAATCAGAGGGAACGGTAATAAATTATTTAGGCAAGGTCAAGAATGTGACAATGGCTGTGGAACCTCACGGCGAGGCAAAACAGCATAAAGATATTTTTATCGCGCTTTCAAAGGCAATGGGAACGCCCATTAAGGAATCAGTCGCAAAGTTTAAAGCCGCATTTGAAAAGGGCGCAAAACCAAAAGTCAGCCGCTTTGAGAAAAAGCAGGGGCTTGATATAGACCCGGCGGAGTTCACCCGGTCTGTCAATGAGCCCCTCGTTTGCGCGTCAAGGCTTTTGTGGCTTAAGGAAGCGGAAAAAGCGGCAGTATAATAACGTTTATAGCGTTATAGCGTTGTGCGTTCATAGCGCGAAAAACGCACAACGCTATAAACGCAATGAACGCATTTTCCCCCTAAGGTATTTCCCTTGACAGCTCGCCTAATATATGAGATAGTTTTATATTAAATGATTGCGTAAAGCGTTATATTGCAACAAACGCAACAAACGCGATAAACGTAATAAACGCGATGAACGCACAACACTTCAAACGCCTTTCCAAGTTAAGCCTGTGGAGTTCCCCCGGTTTAATAGACACATTTTAAGGTGAAATTGGAAGCAAAAAAGGAGGGATGTGTCATCAAATATCATGGCATACAAAGACGTAGCCGATACGCTGTCGGGAAGGATCGTGGTTCTTGAACTTATGCCGCTAAGCTGTAAGGAAATGGCTTCCCGGAATGACAAGGTCCTGAATACCCTGTTCTCTAAAAATATTGCTGCGGTTAAGCTGTCTGATATTAAAAGGGACAACATAATCATGCATATCATCAACGGCGGATACCCGGAGGTGCAAAAGATTGACGACCCAAAAGGCAGGTATCTCTGGTTCGGTTCCTACATAAGCACTTATATAGAGCGCGATATCCGCGATATTGGGAAATTGCGGCATATGGATAAGTTTATCAGGATGTTTAATATGCTTGCCTCGCGTTCCTCGCAGGTACTGATTAAAACAGATATTGCGCGCGACGCCGGCATAGACATCAAAACACTGGATAATTACCTAAAGCTTCTGGAACTGACATATCAGATTTATCTTCTAAAACCTTACAGTAAAAATATCAATAAGCGGTTTGTAAAGAGCAGTAAAATATTTTTTACAGACAGCGGCGTTGTCTCATATCTTCTCGGCATTTCCTCTTCCCAGCAGTTAATGGCATCTCATTATAAAGGAGCTGTTTTTGAAACATTTGTTTTTGCTGAATTGTTAAAGGCGGTAAAATACGCGGAACATCCTGCACAGGTGTTCTTTTACAGGACTTTTGACAGAAAAGAGATAGACTTTATCGTTGAAAAAGGCGATTCCATTGTTGCTGTTGAAGCAAAGTTTTCTCAGACAGTAACAAAGAGTGATTTCAGGCATATCATAGACCTTGGGAAAAGCGCTGGCAACTTATCAGCAGGGTATGTTTTTTATATGGGAGAGCATATCCTGCCATTCGGAGAAAATCTGTATGCCCTGCCGGTAAAGATATTGTTTTGAAACATAAATAACAGATAGGGTCAAGCAGCAAGGGTCAAGGATAAAAAAAAGTGGACCTGAAGCTGTGAGGCGCATGAGGTTTTGCCAATGAAAAAAAGAACCCTTGTTTTTTTTGTAATCACATTCAGCGCAGTCTGCGCTTTAGTATTCAATGCCTTTTACAAAGAGGCCAAGAACACTGCGCTCAAAAAATTAAACGATGAACAGGTGGTCCATGCGAGACAGGCGGCCCTTGGGATTGAGGATTTTTTTAGAACATGGACCGGGATACTGACCTCCTTTGCAAAAATTGATGACATCATCAATACCGATGCTGCCGGGAAACGCTATATCAAATTTTTCTATGAAGCCCACCAGGAGGAAATCAGGTCCATCACCCGTATGGATGAAGGAGGAACAATAATCTATACAGTTCCTTTCAGCCGTGTCATAGGGAGCAATATCTCGGAACAGAAACATGTTCAGGAGATACTAAAAAAGCACAAGCCGGTCATAAGCGATGTGTTCAAGACAGTTCAGGGGTTTGATGCTGTTGCCCTTCATGTGCCGGTATTTAAGGGCGCTGTATTTAAAGGCACTATCGCTATAGTAATAAACTTTGAAAGTCTGGCAAAACGTTACCTTGATGTGATAAAGATCCGTGTTTGAAAACTACAAGGCTTACCCTTCGATTATTGCCATGGTGAATGATATGCTGAAGGGACATGAAGGTGCTGCGGAATACACGTTTGACAGAATAGGCGACCGGCCTGTGGGACAGATAAAAAAATACGCCGTGTATAAGCCGATTCAACTCGGCAATACATTCTGGTCCATTGTTGTGGCATCTGCGGAACAGGATGTGCTTTCCGGACTGATTTCTTTCAGGAACAGGCTTATCCTTATAGTTGGTATTATATTCTTATTCGGAATTGTCTTCTCACTGCTGGGCGCAAGGGCCTGGTTGATAGTGAAGGAAGAGGGAAAACGCAAGCAGGCGGAAGAAAAAATAAAAGAGGCAAAGGAAGAGTGGGAGAGAACTTTTGATTCAATTGTTGACCCTCTCATGATTCTTGACACAAACTACAGGATAGTGAAGGCGAACAAGGCGATGGCCGAAGCCTTGGGCAAAACCCCGGAAGAGACTGTCGGGCTTACCTGTTACGAGCATGTCCATGGAATGAACAACCCAAAACCGGAGTGCCCCCACAAAAAACTCCTCGCTGACGGGAAGCCCCATATGACTGAGATATACGAGGACCTCCTCGGGGGCTGGTTTCTCGTCTCCGTCTCCCCCCTGCACGACTCACGAGGCAACCTTACCGGCTCGGTCCATTACGCCCGGAACATTACAGAGCTTAAACAAGCAGAGGAGGAGATAAGAAAAAGAGAAGACGAGATGAAGCAGGCCCAGGAAGTTGCTCATATTGGAAGCTGGCATCTCGACGTTCCAGGGAACGAGCTGAAGTGGTCTGATGAGGTCTATCGGATATTCGGCATTCCCTTTAATATGCCTCTGACCTATGAAGCGTTTCTCGATAGAGTTCATCCTGAGGACAGGGCTTATGTGAATAGCTGCTGGAAGGCTGCTTTGGCCCGGCAGCCTTATGATATAGAACACCGCATCATGGTGGAAGGAGAAGTCAAATGGGTGCATGAAAAGGCCGACCTGGTGTTCAGTCAGGAAGGCGAGCCCCTATCAGGTGTTGGTATTGTTCAGGACATTAGCGAGCGCAAGAAGGCAGAGGATGAACTGAAAAAATACAGAGAACATCTTGAAGGACTGGTGAAAGAAAGGACTGCCGAACTTGAGGCAAAGATTACAGAGATTCAGAGACTTAATAAGCTTTTTATCGGCAGGGAGCTGGATATGATTGAGATAAAGAAGAGGATTAAGGAATTGGAGAAACAGACAGGGTCCAGTAGCAAGGATTAAAGACAGCAGCGAAGGGTCAAGTTGCATGTAACAAGGAAGGAATTGTATTTCCTTGACCCATGACCCTTGGCGCTTGACCCTAAGAGTGTTGCAGGGAGCAAGGTGAAAAAATATAAAAACAACTGCTTACCACTCAGGGTACGGCTTCAACTGCTTGTGTTTGCTGTTATAGCGGTTTTTTGGCTTGTAAATTCATATAAAGATGCACTTGCATTAACTAAGGATGAAAGGCAACGAGAAACCCGGGAATTTGTTATCGCTTCCTCAGATAATTTTCCTCCGGTAAATATGCTTGACAAAGACGGCAATTTAACAGGTTTCGGCCGTGACCTTTCAACAGCCGTCATAAGAGCCATCGGCGGTCAAACGAATTACATCCATTCCCCTGTATGGACTGAAGTGCTTGATTATCTTAATTCAGGCAGGGCCGATTTCATCCATGATACAGCATATTCTAAAGAAAGGGACGTCTTTCTTGATTTCAGCGATCCAATCCTTGAAATAAAGGAAGTCATAATTGTCAGGTCTGAGCAATATAATATAACCGGCTTTGAGTCATTAAAAGGAAAAACAGTTGCCTGTGTTAATAAACACATCAGCCACCTTTATCTGATGCAATTCCCTGAGATAAAATGCCATATTGTAAAAACTCCTGTTGAGGGGATTTATTCCCTTATCGCCGGTGATGCTGATGCGTTTGTCTATCCCGAACAGATAGTTACCTATCTGTTTCAGGAACTCAGGCTTGGCGACAAAATTAAAGTGACAGGGGAGCCGCTAAGGACCCTGAAGTGGTCAATGGCAGTAAGAGAAGGTGATAAAGAACTACGCGGGCTTTTAAACGAAGGAATCAGAAAGGTACGCCAAAGCGGTGAATACGAACGTATATATACCAAGTGGTTTGGAAAAAAAATACTTGCAGGGTATTCACAGAAAGAAATCAGGTTCTTCGGTTTAATTGCGGTATCATTAGCACTTGTCTTTGGTATTTCAATAGGTCTTTTTATTTTAAACACGAGACTCCGAAGCGGCAGGAATAAACTTTTAAAAACCATTGCAGAGTGCAAAATAGCAGAGGAGATGGTGCGAGTATCAGAGACAAAGTTAAAGACAGTTTTTGATAATGCGCTGGACGGAATTCTTCTTGCAGACATTGAGACAAAGAAATTCCTGACAGGCAACAAGATGATATGCGAAATGCTTGGCTATGACGAGGAGGAACTCAAGAAAATCAGCGTCCTGGACATCCATCCTGAAAACGACCTGCCTTATGTCCTAGAGCAGTTCAAAAAACAGATAAGGCAAGAGATAAAGCTTGCGATGGACATCCCTATAAAAAGAAAAAATGGGAGCATCTTTTATGCTGATATTAACTCAAGCCCTGTGATAATCGGAGGCAAGGCATATCTTTTAGGCATTTTCAGGGACATCACCGAACGCAAGCAGGCTGAAGAGGCGCTGCGCGAATCCGAGGAGAAATTCCGTCTGCTCTTTGAATCAGCCATTGACGGAATTTTTATTCTGGACATGGAGGGGAATTTTCTGGATGTGAACCGTATCGGTTACGAGCGTTTGGGATATGCAAAAGATGAGTTGTTGGCTAAGAATATCCGTCAGTTTGACCCCCCGGAATTTGCCGTTAGAGTGCCTGAACGGCTGGCCCTTATTCAGAAATACGTACAGGCAGTGTTTGAATCCGCCCATTACAGAAAAGACAGGACTATTATGCCTGTAGAAATTAATTCAAGGATTATTGATTACGGAGGCAGGAAGGTTTACTTCAGCATCGTAAGGGACATTACTGAACGTAAAAGGAGCGAGGCAGAACTCAAGAGACACCGCGATCATCTTGAAGAACTTGTAAAAGAGCGCACGGGCGAACTTCAAGAAGCGCAGCAAGCGCTTATGAACCTTATTGAAGACCTTGAGCAAAAGAGGAAAGAATTAGAAAAAGCAAATGAAAGGCTCAAAGAGCTTGACCGCCTCAAGTCCTTATTTGTCGCTACAATGAGCCATGAGTTGAGGACCCCCCTGAATTCTATTATTGGTTTTTCAAGCATACTCCATGATGAGTGGCTTGGGCCGCTTAATGATGAACAGAAAATGAATATGTCCGCTATACTAAGAGCCGGCAGACACCTTTTTGCATTGGTTAATGATGTTATTGACGTTTCAAAGATAGAGGCGGGTAAAATTGAGATTCATCTTGAAGACTTTGACCTTGACGGTGTGATAACAGAGGTGGTGGATTTATTTAAAAAAGAGGCGGGCGAAAAAGGGCTTGAATTAAAAGTTGAATCAGTTCATCAGAGGTTGCATACGGACCGGCGGAGACTGCTTCAGTGTATAGTAAATCTTATGAGCAATGCCGTGCAGTTTACGGAGAAAGGCTTGATAAAGATAGAAGTTATGAAGATGAGAAGTTATGAAGATGAGAAGAAGAAAGAAAAGGCTGATTTTATTAAAATCAGCGTTGAAGACACGGGTATCGGCATAATGCATGAGGATATTTCAAAGCTTTTTCAGCCGTTTGTCCGCCTTCATGAACTGAGCGGCATTCCCGGCACCGGGCTCGGGTTATACCTGACAAAAAAGCTTGTCACAGAGGCCTTAAAAGGTGATATAATTGTTGAAAGCGAATACGGGAAAGGGACGAGGGTTGTGATGAGAATACCTGTAAAAATATAGCTAATACTTGCAAGCGGAGGTTTTATGAGAATACTTATTGTTGAAGACAACGCTGATGACAGAAGGCTTATGAGGTATAATCTTGTATATCACGGCAATGAAGTGATTGAGGCCTCTGACGGGTTGGAAGGGCTTGAAAAGGCCAAGGCGCATAAGCCGGACCTGATTATATCCGATGCCCTTATGCCTAAGATGGACGGCTTCCAGTTTTTAAGAGCCGTCAGGCAGGACAAAGCGCTTAAAAAAATCCCCTTTGTTTTTTATTCTGCCGTTTATACCGGTCACGATGAGGCCAGGCTTGCCATATCTCTGGGCGCGGATGAGTTCATTATAAAACCCAAGGAGCCTGCTGAATTCTGGGATGAGATTAACAGCACCCTTGATGTGCTGAGTCTTCAAAGGGAAAAACCAGTCCCCGCTGAAATTATTAAAGAAGATCACGAATTCCTTGAAAAATACAGTCAGGTTGTTGCGGCAAAACTTGAAGAGAAAATCATGGAGCTTGAGAAGGCAAAGAAAGACATTTCTACAGTTCAACAAAGACTTCAGTACCTGCTTTCGTATGCGCCCGCGGTTATTTATTCCATGGAGGTTGAACCTCCTCACGCCATTACTTTCATCAGTGACAATATAACTGCCATAACCGGTTATGAAGTTATAAATTTTATGGAGTCTAAAAATTTCCGGTCAGACAATATTCATCCTGAGGACAGGGGCCGTATCTCTGATGAATTTAATCTTTTGTTTGAAAAGGGGCAGGGCATATTTGAATACCGCTTTAAGCGCTCGGATGGAACATATATCTGGCTCATGGATGATATAAGGCTGGTGCGGGATGAAAACGGCAAGCCTGTAGAAATAGTAGGTTCAACCATAGATATCACCGGGCGCAAAGAAGCGGAAGAAGATACCAGAAAGAGGATTGAGGAGCTGGAAAGGTTTTACGAGGCATCCATCGGTAGGGAGCTGAAGATGAAAGAGCTTAAGCATGAAATAGAAAAACTGAAGGCAGAGCTGGAAAGGTATAAGAAATAGTTGTAAGCACTGTTTATTGCGTTATAGCGTACAGCGTTTATAGCGCAACAAACGCAATAGATTGTATGTCATTCCGGCTTGTCCGGAATCTTGGAACGGGTCATACCGACGTTGTTCGGAAGGACTCCCGTCAGGCGGGAGTGACAGATAAAGGCACAATAAACGCGATGAACGCTGAACGCAAAAGATTGACACTTTAATGCTTTGACACTTAATTATGTCCTGCATACTCATTGACGGATACAATCTTATCGGCACTGCCCACAGGGACCTTGAAAAAGCCCGTAATAATTTAATCTCCCGGCTTTGCGAGTACTCAAATCTAAAGCATCACGACGTCACTGTAGTTTTTGACGGCTGGAAAGACGGACAGTTGAATGAGACAAGAATGCAAAAGGGCAGGGTTATTGTTGTTTTTTCAAGGCTCGGAGAAAAGGCAGACCTTGTTATTAAACGAATTCTGTCAAAAGACAGGAAACCGTGGATTGTGGTTAGTTCTGACAGGGAGATAGCGGATTTTGCACGCAATAAAGATTTTGTCTCTCTTACTTCATCTGAGTTTGAGAAGAAACTTTATTCAGCAGGCAGTATCACTGAAAAAGATGAGGATAAGGCTGTACAGGACGAAGAAGACGAGTTTCCTGTCAGGCGCAAGGGCAACCCATACAAACCTTCAAAAAAACAGAAGCAAAAGCAATCAGCCATTAAAAAGCTTTAGGAATATGTCATTCCTGAGAAGGCAGGAATCCAGAGGTCTTTTACAAGGAACTGGATTCCCGCTTAAAGCATGCGGGAATGACAATTTCTGCTTCTGAAACTTACTCATAGTCCTGATGCTTGTTTCAACGGTGGTGCCGACCATCTCGGCTATTTCCTGCCGTGTAAGAGGGAAGTCTATTTTCCTATACCCCTTGTCATCAGTGCCGGCCTTTTCCGAGAGTTTAAGCAGAAGCGAGGCAATCCTTTTTTCCACGCGCTCGGTGGCAATGTTTTTCAGCGTCTCATGGGCATCCCTCAATCTGCCGCTGAAGTATTTTACGACCTCAAGCTTGAGCGCCGGATGCTCTTCCATAATGTTGATGAGGTTTTTGCGGTTAATCCTGATTACGCTGACCGGCTCCATGGTCTGCGCTGACGCAGGAAAGGGTTTTTTATCAAGCACGGCCACGCCGCCGAAGATGTCGCCGGGAGACATGATTTCAAGTATGATGTCCTTGCCCGTTATTGTGTGTTTGACTATCTTAACCCTTCCTTCTGCTGTGACATAAAACCAATCCGAAGGGTCTCCTTCCAGAAAGATATATTCGTTGTCTTTAAATCTGAGGGTTTCAAAAAGAGGGCTTATCTCTTTAATTTCCTCAGCTTTAAGTGAAGAAAATACAGTGGTCTTTTTAAGCAGGTCTGTAATCATTTTTAACCTCATCGTATGCAGTAGGAAGTTTATCCTGTTAAGTCACTTACAAAGTGTATTTAATTTCCGGTTTGTTGTCAAATAAAATCTCAAGGAGGGTTATAAAAAAAGGGGGTCCCGATACCTCGGGCCCCCTTTTTTTAACTTACAGGTTACGCTGCTCTTCTTTTAATCAGCTCTATCATTATTGTTGCAATCATGTCTATCATCTCTATCGCGTTCTTCCCTATCCTCTCTCTCCCTGTCTGCATTGTCCTTATCGTGAGGCACGCGTATCTTTACCTTTGCCGTGCTGGTATTGCCGGAACAATCTGCCGCTGTTATGGTTATGGTATATTTCCTGCCTTTGCCGCGGCCTGAACGTTCAGCGCGCAGCTGCAGGTAAATCATTCCTGTAGTCTGGGTTATTACAGGCTGGGTCCAGTCAGGTCCCTGGTCCCCGCTGCCTAACCCATATTCAGGTTCATTACTTGTAACAATCGCGTTTAGCGTGACAGGACATCCGCTGTTGTCAGACGCATTTGCTGCGATAGCAATGTCCACCATTTTATGGTCTGGCGGCCAGAGGATATATTTATTTGCAATAGGTTTAATTGTCGGAGCTATGTTATCAATTATTTGTACTGTAATATACTTTATATCCTGCTGAGCATATCCGTCAGAGATTTTAAGACTGATTGTGTGCATGCCAAGGCTCAGGTTTGATACAACGCAATCAGGAAGCAGTACGGCTGTTCCGCCTGCGACTGACTGAATGCTTCCGGAGCACAATACATTTGTTCCTTCGGCCCATTCGTAATACAGCAGGTCGCCGTCAAAATCAGAAGCGTCTCCGGGCAGTATTATAGGAGTGTTAATAATATAAACTCCGGCTCCGCCCGGGGCGGCGTGAGGCGCAGAGTTGTCTATCGTCAAATCCATTGTATTTGATGATGTTGCCTGACCGTCGTACACTTCAAGGGTCAGGGTATGTAACCCTAATCCTAATGAAAGAGCGCTTAAATTCAGAGGGCATTCACCGCTTATCCCGGCAGGAGTCCAGTCCTGTAAAACAGTGAATCCTTCTGTCCAGAGGCATGTCAGCGCATCGCCGTCAAAATCTGTTGCAATACCTTGAATTGTGGTTACGGCAATAAGGTCGCTTGTAATAATAATGTTTTCTCCGGCATTGGCAATGGGCGGTGTATTGTTTATTGTAAATATCATGTCGTCCGCCGATGCCGCGGTCCCGTCGCTTGCCGTAAGGGTCAGGGTATGCACCCCTATGCCAAGCGAAAGGGCGCTTAAATTCAGAGGACAGCCGCCATTAATAGCGGCAAGGGTCCAATCCTGTAAAATGGCTGCTCCTTCTGTCCAGAGGCATTGAAGCGTATTGCCGTCAAAATCCGTGGCAGTTCCTTGAATTTCGGTCAGGGCCGCTTGTTCGCTTGTAACAGCGATGTCATTTCCGGCATTGGCATTAGGCGCGGAGTTGTTTATCGTCAATACCATATCATCTAAGGATGCTTCCTGCCCGTCGTTTGCTTCAAGGGTCAGGGTATGCACTCCTATGCCAAGCGGAAGGGCGCTTAAGTTCAGAGGGCATTCACCGTTTATCCCAACCGGGACCCAATCCTGCAAAATATTTACCCCCTCTATCCAGCGGCATGTGAGTGTATAAGCAGTATCCGCATCTATTACAACGCCTTGAATTATTGTTGCGGCAACCTGATTAGTTGAAATAGTTACGTCCGGTCCGGCATTGGCGGCAGGCGGGGTGTTCAGCGACTGGAGACCGTCTATCAAACCGAATGAAATCGGGCCTGTGCTGTTTGTTGTAAAGTTTCCTGAGGGTGGGACGTATAACTGCATCTTCATTCCGCTGACATTTGTAGAACCCAGATAAGCCGCCAGCTCGGAGATATACCTTGAAGGATGCGCGCCGTCATCTCCATTCGGGCGCAAGACAACATTGTGTAAATTGAGGGTGGCCAGGTCATTGGCGTTCAGCCATTGATTTAACCAGACAAAATAAAGACCTTGCTGAGTGAATATGCTGTCAGCCAGCGTAGAAGTAAAATAAACATAACCATCGGATGAAACAATTGAAAAAGTGACATCATCCGGGTTGGACGGGTCGCCGTTGAAACTATAATTACCGGTTCTGACAGCTCCGGAAAGCACTATTCTTGCGCCGTAAATAGTTTCAATGCCGGAAACATTAGCCTTCCAGACATTTCCGTTTAGATAATCCATTTCATTTACAAATGCGTTAAGGGTCAATGAACCTGTTCCAATTCCGGCGGTAGTGTTATAACTGCCGCTAAAACGCACCCAGGGAAGCAGGGTAGCCGCCCAATTGTTCTCTGCAAAAATCGTCAGAGATAAAATTATGGTTAATACTATCAACAATTTTCGTTTTGTGTTCATTTTTTGCCCCCCTTCAATTAACAGAAATTAAAAACATTAATGTTTTTAATTAATTTATTAGTTAGTTTTCAATACCCCACTGTCCCTGCTGTTGGGTTTCGTTGTTTCTGTCATTCTGGCTTGTCCAGAATCTCGGAACGAGTCGTACCGACTTTCTTTAAATAAGGATTCCCGACAAGCGGGAATGACGAAGCACGAGTTACTTTTATAATACCCCGCCGCAGAGACGGCGTGGAGGTTCATTAATTAATTCAGGAAACGCCGTTAAATTCTTTTTTTGCGGTATCGCCTGAAGGCCAATACTGCACTGCCGGCAGTAAATAGTATTGCACTTGCCGGTTCAGGTGCGGCTACTATGCCGCCGAAAGCCCCTGAAGAAGAAACTGTAAAATCTTCCGGATTTCCAGTCTGTGTCGTAAAGGTCATAGATATATTGCCGGCCCCCCCGCCATTCGTAAGCAATTCATTTACATAACGCGAATCAGGAGCGCCGCTGACAGGCGTGATATTGGAGAGATTGGCCCATTGCACATCCCCGTTGACTACAACAACATTATAAAGCTGTGCAGTAATAAAGCCGTCAATTGAAAAGTCAACCGTCCCGGCAGTTCCTCCGGGAGGCGGCCCGAAACTCAAGTTATCTGAGGCGCTGTTCATAAGCGTGCCGAATGACAGCGTAGCGCCCATTATGGGGTCATCAGAACCATAAGATGTATCGGTATACTCTATCCAAGATGCAGAGACATCAGTGAAAGAAAGTTCTCTTGTATTTGCGTCGTAGGCGTAATTTCCGCCAAAAGTTAAATAAGGCGGCATTACAGCCGAAACATTGGCTGATAACAGAAAAATACCCGCTAATAAAAATAAAATACCTGTTAAAAATTTCTTCCGGTTTATTTTCATTTGTAAAGACCTCCACATTTTTAAATGTAGAAATTTTATTAAACTTCAAAAGGATACATTGCTTAAACTACACTAAAATCATAAGTTAAATTAATAGACATGTCAAGATTTTTTATACTTCCTTATAGGCACTATAAATATTTTTTATATGTGAACGATACAGTTGTAAGAGTTATTGTCCCTGTGCAAATATGGGCTCAAATATTTCCTCTTGACAAATATATAAAAATATAATAATATTTGCATATATGGAAAAATCTCAAAAAATTGAGGCGCTTAGAGCTATTTCTCATCCGGTGAGGATAGCCATACTTGAAGAGCTTCAGAAAGGCGTGAAGTGTGTCAGCGATTTTAAGGCGTTCCTTTCCGCCGAAGGCGGCTCTGTCTTTGGCAAAGATATAAGCCAGCCAAACATATCACAGCATCTTGCGGCATTAAGACATGCAGGACTGATTGATTATTATATTGACGGCAGATTAAGGTGCTACTTTTTAATAAATCCGATAATACCGGATTTAATTGAACTGCTCAAAAAAGATTATCCTGATGAACTGCCGAGGCCCAAATGCTGTCCTGTAACAAAAAAGGGGACGTATCCCGGTGAAAGGAGAAGATGATGAAGAAAAATACCATTAAACTTTATGTCAATGAGCCGATGGGTAAGAGGTGACAGCAAAATACCGATGCCGCCCGGCGGGCGGAAAATGAACTCGGCGCAGAGGTTATTGTGATTAAGAAAACATCAAAGGAATATAGCCTGGAGAAAAACCCTCCTGTGTGTCCGTCTGTTGTGCTGAATGACAGGGTGCTGGCAAACAACGGGACAGTAACATACGATGAATTAAAGGCGGAGATAGAGAAGAAATATTAGCCACAGATTTACACAGATTAACACAGAGGAAAACTTTGTGTTTTCAAAAAAAGACGTCATTCATGCGGAGACAGGAATCCAGACATTGTTGAAATTACTGGATTCCTGTTTACACGGGAATGACAGAGTATTTCTGGACCAGACACTATGAGTTAGGACTTAAGGGTGAAAGGTGTTGCCATAAGGCTTTTAAAAACACATATCACCCTTTTATATAGTTAAGAGTTAGGGAGGGGAAAATGGAGAAAACAGTAAAAAACGTATCAGTGATGTGTTTTCATGATGAATTGTGTCAGGTCTATAATGCGCTTATGACTGCATACAGTCTCTTGAAAGAGGGGTCTAAGGTCACAATCTTTTTCGGGTCGCGCGGGGTCAACGCGCTTCATAAGGACAAGGTAAATAAACTTGTCTGCATGCCGGACCAGCCCAAAGAAGAAAGCGACGCCGTTATGAAGAGGATGGAGGATATGAAC
>JACQZD010000235.1 GCA_016207865.1 Nitrospirota bacterium | reverse complement strand
TTGGGACTCGCTACGAGTAGTTTCATTTTAAATACTTTTACCCATTACAGATTACGGTGTTTATGAAAAATTATGATGTAATTATTGTCGGAGCAGGACCTGCAGGGATATTTACTGCCCTGGAACTGATATCATCAAACAAAAAACTCAGAATACTCCTCATTGAAAAGGGCAAAGACATTGAAAAAAGGACCTGCCCTTTAAAAACCAAGCAAGCCTCCTGCAAGGCCTGCCGTCCCTGCGGACTTTTAAGCGGATGGGGCGGCGCCGGCGCTTTCAGCGACGGCAAGCTGAGCCTTTCAAAGGACATAGGAGGGTTTCTCGCACGGTATGTTACTGATGAAACACTGCAAGAGCTTATATCATACACCGATGGGATTTATTTAAAGTACGGCGCCCCTGACAAACTTTACGGCGGCAATACATCCAAAGTTAATGCGATTAAAACCCTTGCTGAAAAAAACGGTCTAACACTTATACCTTCCAGGATAAGGCACATCGGCACTGACCGGTGTCCTGAACTTCTTAAAAAGATTAAAAAACATCTTAATTCAAAAATAGAGATTGTTTTTGCAAAAGACGTTACGGAAATTTTAATTAAAGACCAGATAGTCAGAGGCGTCAGGACAAAAGACGGTGATGATTTTTTAGGCAATTTCATAGTCCTTGCGCCGGGCAGGGAAGGCTCGCTCTGGCTTGAAGAGCAGGCTAAGGCAATCGGGCTGTCACTTCTGAATAATCCCGTGGACATCGGCGTAAGGGTTGAGCTTCCCGCTTCTGTAATGGAAAAACTTACAAAAGTAATTTATGAGCCAAAGCTTATTTTTTATTCTAAAAAATTCAATGACAGAGTCAGGACTTTTTGCGTAAATCCCTATGGAGAGGTTGTGAAGGAATATTTAAAAGGCGCGTGGACTGTCAACGGGCACAGCTATGCGGATAAAAAAACAGCCAATACAAATTTTGCAATTCTTGTAAGCACCAAGTTCACAGAGCCGTTTAACGAACCTATTTATTACGGCAGGTATATTGCAAGGCTTGCCAATCTTCTCGGGCATGGAGTTATTGTCCAGCGGCTGGGAGACCTGCAGGAAGGCAGGAGGTACACCCATGCACGAATCGCAAGAGGCAGGGTAAAACCAACGCTTGAGGATGCAACGCCAGGAGATTTGAGCTTTGTACTCCCCTACAGGTATATCGCAGATATCCTTGAAATGCTCAAGGCTCTGGATAAGCTTGCGCCAGGCGTCTGGAGCGCCCATACACTGCTGTACGGCGTTGAGGTTAAATTTTATTCAAGACAGCTGAAACTCAACAGCGGACTTGAGACCGAGGTAAAAAATCTTTTTGCCGTCGGCGACGGCGCAGGCGTCAGCCGCGGGCTTATACAGGCCTCTGCATCAGGCATAATAGCGGCAAGGGAAATACTGAGGCGTTCGGCGTTAAGCGTTCAGCGTTGTGCGTAAAACACAACAAACGCTATAAACGCTGTACGCTATAAACGCGATAAACGCCAATGGAAGATTTTACATCACTCAGAAACTTGATGGTTGAAACTCAGTTAAAGACGCGGGGGATAAAAGACAAACGCGTGCTTAATGCCATGGGGACTGTTGAGCGGCATTTATTTGTCAGCGAACTTCTTAAAAACCACGCATACGACGACAGCGCGCTCTCCATAGGCGAAGGGCAGACCATCTCACAGCCTTACATGGTTGCAGTAATGACAGAACTGCTTGAACTTAAAGGGGATGAAAAAGTTCTTGAAGTGGGGACAGGTTCAGGTTATCAATCGGCAATACTGTCCATACTCTGCGCAGAAGTGTTTACGATAGAAAGAATTGTACTGCTTGCAGAAAAGGCAGAAGAAAGATTCAAAAAACTTGGATATAAGAATATCCATGTGGTAAAGAGCGACGGCACCCTCGGCCTGCCGGAGCAGGCCCCTTTTGACGGCATTATAGTTACTGCCGCGGCGCCTGAGATACCCGATACATACGTAAGCCAGTTAAAGACGGGCGGACGGCTCGTCATCCCGGTCGGCGGCAGATATTCCCAGATACTTTATCAGGTCAAAAAAACCGGCTCGGGCATAAAGACATCAATGTTCACGCCGTGCGTCTTTGTCCCGCTCATAGGCAAACACGGATGGACAGAAGGGGACACCAACAATAACTATTGACAAGAAGAACGCCTTTTTTGTAAAACAATAGAGTTCTCTGAACCCCGGTTCTGAAAGGAAAATAATGATTAAAGAATCTAAAAAAATATGGATGAATGGCAAATTTGTTGACTGGCATCAGGCTAACGTGCATATCCTGACCCATACTCTTCATTACGGTCTCGGAGTGTTTGAAGGAATACGCTGCTACAAGACACAGAAAGGTTCGGCTGTTTTCAGGTTAAAAGAGCATGTGAACAGGCTCTTTAATTCCTGCCATATCATGCAGATTACGCCTGAGTTCCAGCCTGATAAGATAAGCCGGGCGATTATTGAATCCATAAAAATCAACAGGCTTGATGAGTGTTATATCCGTCCGCTTGTTTATTTAGGATACGGCGTTATGGGCATTTATCCCAAAGACAGTCCGGTAAAGGTTGCGATTGCCGTGTGGCCGTGGGGGGCATATTTAGGTGAAGAAGGCATTAAAAACGGCATCAGGCTGAAGATATCTTCCTTCACAAGGCACCATGTAAATGTAAGCATGACAAAGAGCAAGACCTGCGGCGATTATGTAAATTCCATACTCGCAAAAAGGGAGGCGGTTTTCTGCGGGTATGACGAGGCGCTTCTTCTTGACACGGCGGGCTATGTTGCGGAAGGAAGCGGACAGAACATATTTATCGTAAGAAACGGAGTATTAAAAACAACGCCCCTCACATCCGTACTTGAAGGCATTACGAGAAACAGCGTGATTGCAATGGCGCAGAGGGAAAAAATTCCCGTCAAGGAAGTTAACTTTTCAAGGGATGAAGTTTATATTGCCGATGAGGTGTTTTTAACAGGGACTGCCGCTGAAATCACGCATGTCAGAGAGGTGGACGGCAGGATTATCGGCAAGGGCAAGCCCGGACCCGTGACCAAAAAACTGCAGGACCTGTTCTTCAATATTGTAAAAGGCAGGAACAAAAGCTACAAATCCTGGCTCACCTATATTTAATTGCAACCTAAATTGAGCGATTCTTTTTTTGTCATTCCGGCTTGTCCGGAATCTTTCCTTGTTTTAAGAAGGATTCCCGACGCGCTTCGCTTGCGGGAATGACAAATTATGAGGCTTTGCTTGCCCCCTTAGTAACTGCGATAAAAAAACGGCTCCGTAAAAATTTCCGGAGCCGTTTTAAAAAGTAATTATTGTTTTACCACATTAACAGCCTTAGGGCCTTTTTCGCCTTTTTCAACGTCAAAGCTGACAGTATCGCCCTCGGCAAGAGTCTTGAAACCATTGCCCTGAATTGACGTATAATGCACAAAGACATCACTGCCGTCTTCACTGGTAATAAATCCGAAACCCTTTGCTTCATTAAACCATTTCACTGTGCCGGTTGTCACTTACTTCACCTCCTGGTTCTTAAAAATAGGCTGGACAGATTAAAATAAAAAAAAGCCGCAAAGAAAGTCTTTGCGGCTTCAATTCTCTACAAAAACTTCCAACCATCTGAAATAATTATTTCACATCAAAATAATAAAAGTCAATAGGGTAAGTATGTGAATTTTTGAGTCCCTCAATCAGGCTATCCCAATATATTAGAAATTCTTATAGGTGCTATAAGTATATGTGAAATATATTGACAAGTATGGTAAAAAATTTTTATTTTATAAAATAAGTTGAGGTGTTTCAGGATTTCCACCTTAAAAATTTAGAGTTAAATAATATATAGCTGTCTTTAAAAACACCGTGAATAAATAGCAGTATTCCTTTGTTGGCTGTTTTGTTTCTTGCAAGTAGTGCTCATGCCGAACTATTCAACCGTGGTACTGACAGTCTCGGCAATCAGCTAATCTATGACAGCGACCTCAATATCACCTGGTACGATTTTACAAGGTCATATGATACATGGCAGAATCAGATGGACTGGGCAGATGCATTGTCAGTGACTTACGGGAGCAATACTTATACTGACTGGCGTTTGCCAATAACATTTAATCAGAGTTGTTGGGGTTACAACTGCACAAACAGCGAGATGGGTCACCTGTACTATACAGAACTCGGTAACTCGGCAGGAGGCCCATTTACCAACACTGGTGACTTTCAGAATTTAATATCGGTACATTACTACTGGTCGAGTACGGAGTATGCTGCCAATTCTAGCGATGCGTGTGTCTTCGTCTTCTTCGATAGTGGTTTGCAAAGCAATCTCGAAAAGAGCCACACCCGCCCTGCCCTTGCCGTACATCCCGGCGATGTTGCCCCCGAACCAATAAGCTCTATTCTTTTTGTAACAGGCGGTGCAGTCTTGACAGGTAGGCGGTATTTGAGAAGAAAAAGAACCACTTAAACATTACGCTAACTTGTAGTTCTTATCAGGGGCTTGGCTATTCCATGCCCCTTTTTTTCTATTGACATTATAATTACATTATTGTAATTATAATTATACAGCAAAACAAAGGAAAGGGGATATAACCATGAACTTTAACAGCAAGACTGTTTCTATAATTACTGGTTTAAGCTTTAGGCAGGTTGATTATTGGGATAGAACGCACTTTATAAAACCTTCTGTCAGTGAGGCTTCGGGCTATGGCTCTGTAAGGCTATACTCTTTCAATGACCTCATACAATTAAAAGTAGCAAAAACCCTTATGGATAAGGGGATAAGTCTTCAGAAAATTAGAAAGGCGTTAACTTATCTCAAAAAGCATATGCCTGAAGTGAAAAAGCCCCTTTCAGAACTGAAATTCTTGACAGACGGAGAGACAATCTTTGTAATTACTAAAGACCAGCGGGTAATTATTAACACTCTGAAAAGTGGTCAGCTTGTCTTTTCAATTGCACTTGGAGAAATTGTAGAAGACCTCAAAGGAGAAGTTGTAGCCTTGCAGAAAAGAAAAAAATACTCTGTTACTGTTAAGGGCAAAAAATATGATGTAGTTTTACATCCTGACACAGAAGATAGCGGATATTGGATAGAGTGCCCTTCCCTTCCCGGATGCGCCTCACAAGGTGATACAATTGAAGAAGCCCTTGGAATGATAAAGGACTCTATTGCAGGACACCTTGAACTAATAGATGAACAACGAAGGCTTAGAAAGGCTTCATGAACAGCCTGCACAATCTGAAGCCTGACAGGGTTGTAAAGGCATTTGAACGGGCAGGATGGAGGTCAGAAGGACAGAGAGGAAGCCATGTAAAACTGACAAAGGAAGGAAGTGTTTATATCCTCTCAATCCCAGTGCATAAAGGAAAGCCGATAAAGCAGGGTTTATTAAGAGACCAGATTAAGAAGGCAGGCTTGACGGTTGAAGAATTCTTGAAGTTGTACAGATAAAGTAGTCCCGACAATAAAATTGAAAAGAAAATGATATGGTTTTATCTAAAGCCGATGGGGGGAGTCGAACCCCCGACCTACTGATTACGAATCAGTTGCTCTACCAACTGAGCTACATCGGCTGGATTTATATGATACAAGACCTGCCTGCTTGCAAGCAAGTAGTGCAGGACTTGTCCGCCTTTGAATGAACCACCCCCACCCTCGCCCTCCCCCGTCAAGGGGGAGGGAAGTATAGGGAAAAATAAAGCTCAAAATGCAGAATGACGGTTGAGAAGACAGGGCCATGTAAGAAGCATGTATCAAGTTACGTTATAGCGGTAAGGTGTCATTCCCGCTTGACGGGAATCTTTCTGGAAAAGGACTCCGACAAGCCGGAGTGACAGAAACAAGGAGCCCGTGACCCTTGGGACATGACCCTATAACCGTTCAGCGTTGTGCTCTATAACGCTATTAACGATAGTATCTTTTGACTATTTCGTATCAGCAGGTTTATAATTTCTATGTGTCCAAAAAATACGTCCCGGTATCTTTAAAAAACATAAAAACAACTGCCTTGTCAAAAAGAAAAAGCAAGGTAAGGCGTGATGCGCTCGGAATACCGTTCAGCCGCGGGAATTTCAAAAACTTTCTCAACAGCCTTCCGGATGTCCTCGCCGCGAAAAATTTCAGGGAAATAGTTGACGCAATCATAAAAGCAAAAAAGGCAAAGCGCCCTGTTATCCTCGGCATGGGTGCACATCCCATAAAGGTCGGACTGTCGCCGGTTATCATCCGTCTCATGGGAAAAGGCGTCATCACCGCAGTTGCCATGAATGGAGCCTGCATTGTCCATGACTTTGAACTAAGCCTCGCAGGGCATACGTCAGAGGATGTTGATACTGAGTTGTGCAAAGGGACCTTTGGCATGGCTAAAGAAACAGGCAAAGGGCTTAATCAGGCAATTAATCTGGGAGTAAAAACCGGCAAAGGAATTGGTAAGGCAGTCGGAGATTACATATCAGGCGGCAGATTCCCATACAAAAAACTAAGCGTTTTATCTTCCGCCTCAAGGCTCGGCATCCCTGCAACAGTGCATGTCGCTTTAGGCGCTGATATTATCCACATGCACCCTGAGGCGGACGGCGCATCAATCGGCGAGGGGAGCTTGAGAGATTTCAGACTGCTTGCCGCTGTTATTGCCGATTTAAAAGGCGGCGTTTATATAAATCTGGGCTCGGCTGTAATTATGCCTGAGGTTTTTTTAAAGGCTCTGACAGTTGCAAGAAATCTCAGGCATGACGTTAAAAATTTTACTACGGTGAATATGGACTTCATCCAGCATTACAGATGCAGGGAAAATGTCCTGAGAAGACCCGTGATTTCAGGCGGTAAATTTTATGCACTGACAGGGCATCATGAGATAATGTTTCCGCTTCTGGCTGCGGCAGTGTTGGAAAAGATATAAATGAAGCCTGTTGTAGATGAAGAAAAGTGCATCGGATGCGG
>JACQZD010000232.1 GCA_016207865.1 Nitrospirota bacterium | reverse complement strand
TATACTTGGCGGAGCCGGTTTTTCCCTTCTGCCTGAATTGATTCTGAAAGAAACAGGCGCTGATTACGGCATTGTAGGGGCAGGCGAAGCTCTGATCGTTGAATTTGCAGGCAACGCAGCCAACGGCATATATCCTGAAACGCGTATTCTCGGTTCAAACACAAGGCTCTCGGGGACGCAAATGTTTTCTGCCCGATATAATGATGATTTAATACAATATTACCTGCAAAGCGGCAACATAGTTTCTGTGCAGACAAAACGCGGCTGCACGCACAAATGCGTTTATTGTTCATATCCCGTATTGGAAGGCTCGGATGTGCGTCCGAGAGACCCCGGGCTGGTTGTTGATGATATAGAGCTGCTTGTCAATAAACATAAGGTGAAATATTTATTTTTCGTTGATTCGGTTTTTAATGACGACAAAGACGCCTATCTTTATTTAATAGATGAAATGCTCCGGCGCAACGTCACTATACCGTGGACGGGTTTTTTTAAGCCTAACGGGTTGAATGACGAAATCGTGGGAAAAATGAAGCGGACGGGACTTATGGCAGTTGAAATAGGCTCTGATGCCGCATGCGATGCCACTCTGCAGAAAATGGGCAAGGGTTTTACTTTTCAGAATATCATAGAATGCAATGATTTATTTGTCAGGCATGAAATAAATACATCCCATTTCTTCATGTTCGGCGGTCCCGGCGAGACGGAAGAAACTGTTTTTGAGGGTATAGAGAATATCAAGAATTTAAAAAAATGCGTCATTTTTATTTTTATGGGCATCAGGATACTTCCCAACACCGCACTTGAAAGGATAGCCATAAAAGACAACGTAATTTCTGCCGGGAATAATCTGCTCAAGCCCGTATACTACATTTCACCCGCGATTGAGAAAGCCTGGCTTGAAAAAACGCTGACTGGGGCATTCGCCGCAATAAGGCACTGCATTTTCCCGCCTGACGCCCTTGACGGCAGTTTGAGGATGCTTCACAAACTCGGGTACTCCGGAACACTGTGGGATATGCTTCTTCCCGACAAAAAACTCCCCGCAAGAAAACGCCATGCCGCAAAATAATACTCAAATTTGGTGTGCAATCCCTGTCTTTAACAACAAGAATACCATTAAGGATGTTGCAGCAGGATGCCGTGCGATATTAAAAAATGTCGTTGTCATTGACGACGGAAGCACGGATACAGACGTTGCATTCCTGCTCGCAGGTTCTGATGTCACCGTATTAAGACATGCAAAAAATTCCGGCAAGGGAAGGGCGCTTCTGACTGCGGCAAAATATGTGGAAACCCGCGGCGGGACGTATATGATAACCATTGACGCGGACGGTCAGCATAATCCAAGAGATATTGAAAAATTCATTCCGCTGCTTCGTGAAGATGATGCAAGCCTGATCATCGGATGCAGAAACTTTAATACGGAAAATGTTCCGGACAAAAGCAGGTTCGGACGTAAGTTTGCCAATTTCTGGCTGCGCGTGGAGACAGGATTGTACGTTGATGACTGCCAGAGCGGATTCCGGGCGTATCCCGTCAGATACCTCAATCATCTGAAGTTAAAAGGCGCGCATTATGATTTTGAAGCAGAGGCGCTGGCAAAGGCGGCATGGGCCGGCCTACAGCTCAAAACCGTGGAAGTTGACGTCACTTATCCAAAGCCGGGGCATCGTGTATCCAGTTTCAAACCGTTTCTGGACAATTTGCGCATTTCACATACGCACGCGATGCTTGTCGGCAGGTGTCTGCTCCCGCTGAAACATAAGCGGCTTGTTCGGGCTAAAAAAACAGATTTTAAAATACTGCGGCATCCCGGGAGTTTATTGAAAATACTTTTAACTGAAAACGCAACCCCCGGAGGGCTTGCCATAGCCGCCGCTACTGGCACATTCCTTGCCATACTTCCCCTGCTTTTTGTTCACACTCTCATCATTATGTATATTGCCGCGCGTCTGAATCTCAATAAAGTAATGGCCGTAAATATTCAGCACTTTTTTATGCCGCCTTTTGTCCCCGCGCTCTGTATCATGGTCGGCTATTTTATAAGACACGGCTACTGGCTGACAAAACTTTCTTTTGAGACAGTTTTTTCTCAATTTTCCGATCGTTTGTTTGAATGGCTGATAGGTTCTTTGATCATCGCTCCGGTTGGAGCGGTCCTTATGGGAGGCCTTGTTTTTTTTGTGGCGACATTCATCAAGAAACGGATTGCTGCAACTTGAGTTTAAAAATGGCACAACAAATAAATTTTTCAAAAAAAAGAGGCAATCAGCTTGGTTTCTGGTTTTTCCGGACGGCGTTAAAATTATTCGGATTGTCAGGAGCTTACGGCCTGCTTTATTTTGTCTGTCTGTATTATCTGCTTTTTGACCGCCTTGCCGTGTCAGCAGGCATGGCTTATATAAAAAGGCGTTTTAAAACATACAATTTTTTACAGAGAATCTTTGGGGTCTACGGATTATTTATAAATCAGGGTAAAAATCTGATAGACCGGTACTATATCCATTCTGGTCTCGGACAATTTGACATAGAACTTCAGGGTTATGATAAAATACGTAGTCTTTTGGCCAGCTCGCAGAAAGGCGTCATCTTACTCACAGCCCATGTGGGAAACTGGCAGGTCACTATGACTGTATTAAAACAATTCGGAAAGACAGTTTATCTGTTAATGTCGCCCGAGGAAAACGCCGCGGTTAAAAACGCGCTGAATATTGACAGTGACAGGGAAATGCTGAGGATAATTTCCAATGAAAACTTTCTCGGCGGCGTTGTTGAAGTCATGAAGGTAATCAGCGAGGGCAGTCTTGTTTCCATAATGGGGGACCGCAGCGACGGATATCCTTCTACAGAGGCGTATTTTCTCGGGGAGAAGGCCTATTTTCCGTATGGGGCCTTTAGTATTGCGGCGGCGGCTCAATGTCCGGTGGTTGTTTTGCTGTCGGCAAAGACCTCTGCAAAAAAATATGTTGTGGATGTTTCCCATGTTATATTTCCACGTTATAATTCAAGGGCTGATAAAAAAGATGCGCTCAATAAATGTGTCCGGGAATTTGCAGGAATCATGGAAGATTATGCAATTAAATATCCGTTTCAATGGTTTGTTTTTCGTGATATCTGGAAAAGGCAAAACTAAAAATTAACCACAGACCTGCCTGCCGGCAGGCAGGGGGCACAGAGGGATACAAATTAAAAGATAAAAATTAAAAAAACAATGAAATACTATTTTAAATTAAATAAAGGAGTTCAGTGATGCAAAAAAATGATGCGCAGGAAATTGCGGAGATACGAAAGACCTTAAAAGAGATGCTTGTAAAGGATTTAGCGCTGGAGGACATCAAACCTGAAGATATTAAGGATGATGCGGTTTTGTTCGGCGAGGGGCTCGGGCTGGACTCGCTGGACGCCGTTGAGATTGTAGTCCTGCTCCAGCGCAATTTCGGTTTGGAAGTCAAAGACATGGAAAACAGAAAAGATATTTTTTACTCCATTGATTCCCTTGCAAAATATGTGCATGAGAACAGAAAAAAGACATAGATGCGCTTTGGGTAATTTTCACTTGCTTCTTTTTTAAAAATGTTATAAAAATTAGCCAGACTGCACAACAAAGGGGAGGTTTGTGATGAAAAAATCTTTTATTAATCTGGCTGTCTTATTTATTGCAGTTTTGATTTCAACCGGCTGCGCTACTTTTAGAGGCAATGAAGTTCCCCGTGCTGAAATGCCCAAAGCTCCAAATGGTCAGGATAAACCAGCCGTTCATCTTGATGTGGCTGTGTATAAACTGTATACGGATTTAGGCGCACTGCCTTCCAAGACAACCGATAAACGGTTCAATTCCATGGTTAAGTATGTAACAACAGAATCAAGCATATTCGGCAAGTACACATTTGACAGCTCTACGGCCAAGAAAATAGATTATACGCTTCAGATTGATTTTACCAGAACCAGCAACCGTTTTGCCGCCCGCATAGGAAAGTTCTTTACGGGGATTACTTTAGGCATTATCCCTACATGGGCTAATTACAAATACCACCTGACAGCCAAAGTGCTTAACAGTGAAGGGAACGCAATAAAAAGTTACACCCTTGACGATCACGCTACAAGGGTGCACCATTTAGCTATGTTTTTTATAGGACCGTTTTTCCGTTATTCAAAGATATCGGAGACTGTGGAAGTAAATATGCTTAAAAACTTATATCAGCAAATTATAAGCGATAATATATTATATGCCTCAAAGGATAATTAGCATTGACCGAATTTAAGAAGACACATCAGTAATACTAATTTATTTTTTCAAAGACATGTTTTCCTGTTGATTCCCTTGCAAAGTATGTGCATGAGAATAAGAAAGATGCCTTATAAAACACGTGCTAACGCATGAGATTCCTCCTTGTTCCCGGGAACAATTCTTTATCGCATATAGCAAAATGCCTGACAATAAGAGAATCACTTATTCAGAGAGGGCATGATGTTCTTGTCGCAGTAAGTCGGAAAAATTCTCATTCACTGCAAAAACTATTTATTGACCATGAAATCCTTTCGGATATTCAGGAAAATGACGGGGCAGGATTACCGACTGTGGAGTGGTTTAAATATCCACAAAATATCATTGACTGTATAAACTCAGAAATTGACTTAATCAAAAGATATAAACCAGATCATATATTGGGAATATTTCGTTTTACTATCAAAGCCTCTGCCCAAATTGCAGGCATACCATATGATTCGCTTGCCTGCGGATGCATGATCCCTGATTCGCAGGAAGTGCTTGGATTTGTCAACGGTGAAAGAGGCCGAGAGGCGCAGCAGATTATTCTGAATGGCTTCTACCGTTATGCCGCAATAAAAACAAGTATGGCGCTTGCAGCTTTTGGATTAGAAGAAATCAGTGATATTCGTTATATGTTAAAAGGGAAGCGCACTTTTTTATGGGATTTTCCTGAATTTCTTTCCTTGTCCCCCAAAAAAGACATCATTCATGTGGGACCCATCCTCTGGAAACACTGGCCCTATGACAAAATTAACATTGCAAATCTGAACTCCGGCAAACATCCTTTAGCAGTTGTGGCCTTCGGGACCTGCGCACCGCATATTGTCGTCATAAAACGAATCACACGTATCTTGCTCGAACTCGGTTTTGAAATTATACTTGCTGCAGGTGGACAGAAGGAAATTTTGAATATTATGCCTGATGAACCATTGGTGACTGCATGCAATTTTGCACCCTTTTATAAGATTATTCCTCTTGCATCGCTTATCGTTTCCCATGGTGGTCAAATGACAGTCTTTGAAGCACTGCAGAACAAGGTCCCTGTCTTGGTAATGCCTTCCCAGCCGGAACAGGCGCACAGCGGGGCATGCCTTGAACGCATTGGCTGCGGCAGACGTCTGGTCGCTCCTCAGCTCTTTCAGGGCAATCCTGATGTGTTTATTGAGGCGCTTGCCCGTATGTCTGACAACGAAATCAAATCAGTGATTACCGGATTAGTCAATAATCCGCAAACAACAAAATGCCTTGCCGGAATTAAAAAAGTCATTAAACAATACAAAGGCGTTGAAAAACTGGCAACGATGCTTGAGGCTGGGAAACAATGTCCGTAGGCATTGTTTTAGTGCACGGATACACCGGCTCGCCTGAAAATTTAAAACCGCTGGCTCAACAGTTGTCTGCCGGTTACGGAAATAATTCGGTACGATGTGTAATCCTGCCCGGACACGACTGCAAGCATACGCCGCCTTTTGATGAACAGGCATTTATCAACAGCATCGGAACTGCGGTCGCTTCCTGCCAAAAGGAAAACCGCCGGATTATCCTGATGGGGCACTCCACAGGCGGCAACCTTGCCATCTCGTTTATTCTGAAAAACTCGTTTA
>JACQZD010000234.1 GCA_016207865.1 Nitrospirota bacterium | reverse complement strand
ATAATCACATTTAACGAAGAGGAAAACATCAAAGACTGCCTTGAAAGTGTCAGGTGGGCGGATGAGATTGTAGTTGTTGATTCAGGAAGCACAGACCGGACGCAGGAGATATGCAGGCAGTATACGGACAAAGTATTTACTTTGGAATGGACGGGCTTTGCGGATACGAAGCAAAAGGCTGTCAACCTTACAACACATCCATGGGTCTTTGTGCTGGATGCAGACGAGCGGGTGACTCCAGCTTTAAAAGACGAGATTATTAGTATTGTACAGACTTTACCTTACCCCTCACCTCTCACCCTTCCCGGCACTTCCTTAGATGATACAAGGGAAAGTGTGGACGGTTACTATGTGCCGCGAAAAAACTACTTTGCAAAAAAATGGATTAAGCACGGCGGCTGGCGGCCTGATTATACAATGAGGCTTTTTAAAAAAGAAAAAGGCTCGTTTGAGCCGCGCGAGGTGCATGAGGCGGTAAAAATCAGCGGCGGCACGGGATATTTGAAAAATCCGCTGGAGCATTATACCTATAAAGATGTTGCCGATTATTTAAAGAGAATGGAGAGGTATTCAACGCTTGCTGCAAAAGAGCTTTTTAAAAAGGGCCGAAGGGCCAATATCCTTGATATCATCTTCCGTCCGCCTGCAACATTTTTCAGGATGTTTTTCCTGCAGTTAGGCATACTTGACGGCATTTATGGCATAATATTAGCTTGTCTTTATTCGCGTTATACTTTTAATAAGTATTTTAAGCTGATGAAAATGCAAAGTACTGACTACTAAATCCTGATAAATTTTGGAGTATTGTCCATCGTCATACCTGCGAAAGCAGGTATCCAGTCGCTTTTCATATCTGGATTCCGTGTCAAGCACGGAATGACAGGCACTATTTTCACGACAATGACAGACGATGTGTTAATTTTTTATCGGAGATTACTGATTTCTTAAAAAATAGGAGGCTAATATGCACATTTGTGTTGTTGGGACCGGTTATGTAGGGCTTATCACCGGAGCCTGCTTTGCAGAGTTTGGTATGGATGTCACCTGCGTGGACAAAGACTTAAAAAAGATAAAATCGCTTAAAAAAGGCATAGTGCCTTTTTATGAACCGGGGCTTGAGGAACTGCTCCAGAGAAACATCAAGGCAAACCGCATACATTTTTCAACAAGCGTTGCCGAGGCCATTGATTCCTCGCTTGTAATATTCATAGCAGTCGGCACGCCCCCGCGCGGAGACGGCTCCGCAGATATGCGTTATGTTGAAGAGGTTGCAAAAGAAATTGCCGGACACATGAAAAGCTATAAAGTGGTTGTGACAAAAAGCACGGTTCCCGTTGGCACAGGGGAAAAACTCAGGAAGATTATTTCTAAACACTTACGGGAGCATGTTGATTTTGATATGGTTTCAAACCCTGAATTTCTGAGGGAAGGCGCAGGGATTGAGGATTTCATGAGGCCCAACAGGGTTGTTATAGGGGCCTCCAGCGCTCAGGCCACAGCCATAATGAAAGACCTTTACAGGCCGTTGTACCTGATTGAGACGCCGGTTGTCATTACGGATGTAAAAACTGCAGAGCTTATAAAATACGCCTCAAATGCATTCCTTGCGACAAAGGTTTCTTTTATAAATGAACTTTCAAATCTGTGCGAGTCAGTCGGCGCGGACGTGCAGGTAGTTGCAAAGGCCATGGGACTGGACCGCAGGATAGGCCCTAAATTTCTGCACGCAGGTCCGGGATACGGAGGGTCCTGTTTTCCTAAGGATACGCTTGCGCTCCTTCAGATAGCAAAAGAAAATAATGTCAACCTGGACCTTGTGAAGGCAGTGACCGCTGTCAACGAAAAACAGAAAGAAAAAATGGTAAAAAAGATTAAAAATACCATCGGCATTTTAAAGGGAAAGACCATATGCCTTTTGGGGCTTTCCTTTAAGCCGAATACTAATGACATCAGAGAGGCTCCGTCGCTTTTTATTATAAACAGGCTGCTTAAGGATGGCGCAAAGATAAGGGCGTATGACCCTGCCGCAATGCCGGATACAATGAAAATATTTCCTAAGCTTGCCTATTGCAAAGACTCTTATGATGCGGTAAAGGGCGCCGATGCCGTTATCATAGCCACCGAATGGAATCAATTCAGAAACCTGGACATTGACAGGATAAAAACTCTTGCAAAGGGAAACTATTTCTTTGACCTCAGAAATATTTATGAACCTGCCAAAGTAAGAAAGGCCGGGTTTATCTATTACTCCGTGGGAAGACCGTAATTAAAAAAGATACAGGACTTGTCCGCTCGTAGAGTCGAGTCTACGACCTGCGGCGGATTAAAGTCATGCACCTTGATTTTTAGACGAATCCTATTTTTCCCCTGTGCTCCTTCATTAAATCCGTCACTGTAAAAGATGCAGCCGCAATCATGCCTGCCGAAAGGATATTGAGCACATCTATCGTGGTTTTCGGGAACATGCTTAATGAAAGTATTCCCTCAGTTGCCGCATAAGTGAAAAGCCCCAACCCGAGGAGCAGCAATCCGTATAATGCATTGCCTTTTTCTTGTAGTTTCTTCTTTTCATAATATAAATTGGCACAGCCCACACACCCAAGCATTGCGCCGTTATAGCCAAAGCTGAGTTTACTGGTTGAATTTAGCTCAGCAGTGTCAATTACGCCTGAAATATAAAGCATTATGTAGCCGGCAAAAAGGACTATGGGAAACACCTTGTAATCAATTATTGTTTTCACCTTCTGTGTGAGAATACTTATGCCGAAGTGAAACAGGAATATATTTGAAACAACAGCAGACAGGGTGCTGAAATTATCAATAAGCGCATACTGATAGATAGGAAGTCTGATCGTGAGCGCTTGATAACCCGTGATATACGCGCTGACCTTCATAATAACAGCGGATGCGAGCGCCCAGAAAATGTTTCTGTAATGAGAAGTCGGAGCTGTCCGGGTTTTTATTACAAGAAAAACAGATGCAAATGAAAGAAGGGCTATATAGATGATGCTCATTAAAAATTATTACATAAAAAAATGATATTTTCAATCTGTATCTTTAAATATAAAAAATACTAAATTTTATTTTAAGTAACCATTCAGTTATGGGTGGTAATGTGAGAATTGTAGTAAATAAATAGCAGCAAAGTTCGCCTACCACTACTTAGATCTTATTTGACTTT
>JACQZD010000231.1 GCA_016207865.1 Nitrospirota bacterium | reverse complement strand
CATTTTTTATGGTCTTGAGGAAATCCGGGCTGACCGAACCTTCTGACGGCCACAGGCCTTCAGGCTTAAATCCAAAAATCTTTTCAAAATACTCAATTGCCATTCGGACCTGCGCTGCCGCGTCCTCCGGATGCGAAAAGACGAACTGCGGAAGTTTAATGTCAGGCATGGCAACTTTGGCGGAATTTGTATTGTAAAGAAGAGGCAGTATCGGATGATAAAAAGGGGATGTGGATATTTCAATCTGCCCTTTGCCGTGCATTCTTTTGTATTCCGGGATTATGAGTTTCAGCATGTCAATCTGCATTTTTAAGAGGATTTCTTTTTCTTCTTCGGTGAAGTTCCTGCCTTTGCCGGCAAGTTCTTTCAGGAGCGGCTGCTGCTCCATGAATATTGGGTCAAACCAGCAGAGGTTAAAAAGCACCTGAAGGTCCAGGAAATCCTGTGTTGAAAAATACCTCACGGCTTTTTTAAATTCATCCTTGGAGATGGTCTTTCCTCTTTTAGAGAGCAGTTCATAATACCGGGGCAGGGGGGCTATCATATGGTCCCAGTTGGCGTAGAAGAAGTCTGAGAGCATAACGGTCTTTTGCTCTTCTGTAAGGGAATCTGCAGGCACCTTGCTTATCTCAAGGAAATTGTCTGAAGCGCCGCCCTCCGTATAATCTAAAATCTGTTCTATCAGCGACGGGACCAGGTTGAAGGTCTGGTGTACGGCGGGAAAGCCCTCAAGGATGGCGGCCATGTCATAATAATCTTTTATGCCGTGCAGTCTTACCCACGGCAGGCGGTAAAAGCCTGTAAACGGGTTTTTGTAATAAGGCTGGTGCATATGCCAGAGAAAGGAAACATAAAGAGGGCTACTGCTCATCGTCGTATTTAAAAATCAGTTCTCCTTTTTTGGTGAGTCCCTGTCCCCTGGCGAGGTCTTCCACTACATTAGGGTCCTTTTTAAATGTTTCTATTTGTTTCTTTATCACTGTATTCTGGTTTTTTATTTCACTGATTTCAGCCTTGAGCCTGGACATGTCGGATTTAAGCCGCATATATTTCAAAAGCCCGTTTTCACCAAAAATAATACTCAGGGTCAGATAGATAAAACAAAGTATTCCTATCGTAACCGAAACAATTTGCTTTATCTTTTTTGATTGACTTACCTGCTGTCGCCGTGCATTACGCATAATTATCTTTTTATATTATAGAACACTTTCTTCCCTTTATAAACTGCAGTGCCTCCGAGTTCCTCTTCAATCCTCAGCAGTCTGTTATATTTTGCCACCCTGTCGGTACGGCACAAAGAGCCTGTCTTAATCTGCCCTGCATTGCATGCAACGGCCAGGTCGGCCAGGGTAGTGTCTTCTGTTTCGCAGGACCTGTGGGAAACAACCGCGGTATAACCTGCTGTCTTTGCAATGCGGATAGTTTCAAGGGTTTCTGTAAGTGTTCCTATCTGGTTTAGCTTTATCAAAATAGAATTGGCAATTCCCTTTTGTATCCCTTCGCTGAGAATTTTCGGGTTAGTTACAAATGCGTCGTCCCCGACTATCTGGAGTTTTTTGCCGAGTCTTTCAGTCATGGCGCGCCAGCCTTCCCAGTCATTTTCTGAAAGCCCGTCTTCAATTGAAATCACGGGATATTTTTTTATAAGCGATTCGTAATAATCAATCAGCCGGCCCGAATCAATCATTTTACCTTCAAAACTATATTTACCCTTCTCATACAACTCTGATGCTGCAACATCAAGAGCCAGATAGATATCTTTACCGGCAGTATAGCCTGCCTTTTTTATCGCATCAATTATGAGGGAGAGCGCCTCCTCGTTTGATTTCAGGTTCGGGGCAAAGCCGCCTTCGTCGCCGACTGAAACGCTTAACCCCTTTTTCTTCAATACGCTTTTTAAACTGTGGAAGACCTCAGCGCCCATCCTTATTGCCTCATGAAAATTAGGGGCGCCTGCAGGCATTATCATAAATTCCTGTATATCAAGATTATTGTCGGCGTGGGCTCCGCCATTTAAAATATTCATCATAGGGACCGGCAGTTCTTTTGCATTGACTCCCCCGATGTATCTGTAAAGCGGCATCTTAACCTCTGCAGCCGCGGCTTTTGCCGTTGCCAGTGAAACGCCTAATATTGCATTTGCTCCGAGCCGGCCTTTATTTTCAGTGCCGTCAAGCGAAATCATCAGGTTATCAATATATGTCTGTCTGCCTGCATCAAGGCCCTTAAGATGCGGGGTAATTTTCTCTTTGACGTTCCTAACGGCTTTTTTTACCCCTTTGCCTCCATAACGTTTTTCATTGTCTCTTAGTTCAATTGCTTCCCTTTGACCGGTTGATGCGCCTGACGGCACGGCAGCCCTTCCGCCTGCGCCGCTTTCAAGAAAGACATCAACCTCAAGCGTTGGATTTCCCCTGCTGTCTAAAATCTCTCTTGCAAAAATCTCGGAAATTTTACTCATAATACCTCCGATGTAAATAAGAAATTAGAACTGAGAATTGAGAAATAAGAACTGAGAACTTGTGTGACGTTCCATAAATTCGCTGTCATTCCTGCGAAAGCAGGAATCCAGTAAAAACATGTGTCTGGATTCCCGTTTTCACGGGAATGACGAAAAACAATAGCAGAGAACTTTTGGGGCATCACACTGAGAAATGAGAAGTGAGAACCAAGAACTGAGAAATGAGAAGTGTTATTTAATTTCTTATTTTTCATTTTCCATTTTCCATTTCTTAGTATGCGTAAAAAGCAATTTCTTTTCCCTGTACGCCGCCCCGATAAATGCCTTAAACAAAGGATGCGGCTCTAACGGTCTTGATTTGAATTCAGGATGGAACTGGCATCCTAAAAACCAGGGATGCTCCTTTATTTCAACTATTTCAACAAGCTGATTGTCAGGACTGGCGCCGCTTATTTTCAAACCTTTTCCTGTGAGTTTTTCTTTGAACGCGTTATTAAATTCATATCTGTGTCTGTGTCTTTCGGAGATCTCGGCCGTCCCGTAAGCGTCATGCGCAAATGAATCTTTTGAAATTGCGCAGGGATAAGCGCCGAGCCTCATGCTCCCGCCTTTTTCAGTGGTAACGTCTCTTTTTTCTATGGCCTGTTTTCTGAAGTCATACCACTCTGACATGAGATAAATCACAGGGTAGGGGGTGTTCTCATCAAACTCAGAACTGTTTGCACCTTTCAGGCCGCAGACATTACGCGCAAACTCTATTACGGCGCACTGCATGCCGAGGCAGATACCGAAAAACGGAATCTTTTTTTCCCTGGCAAGCCTTATGGCTTCAATCTTTCCTTCAATCCCCCGCTCTCCAAAACCACCCGGCACAAGGATGCTGTCAACATCCAGAAGATACTTATCGGCGCCGTGTTTTTCTATTTCCTCGGCGTCAATCCACTGTATGTCAACACCGACCTCATTAGCAATGCCGCCGTGAATAAGGGCTTCATTCAGGCTTTTATAAGAATCCTTAAGGCCCACATATTTTCCAACGATCGCAACTGTTACCCTGTCATCAGGCTCCTTGATTTTCCTGACGACGTCCGACCATTTACTGAGGTCGGGCGGGACTGATACGGGCAAAAGTTTTTTGGCAATTAAATCGTCAAGCCCTTCCTGCCTTAAGACAAGGGGAACTTCATAAATAGTGTCAACATCCCTTGCCGTGATGACCGCATCTATATCCAGGTTGCAGTGGAGGGCTATTTTCCTTTTGACCTCTGGAGGCAGTAATCTGTCGGTCCGGCAAAGGAGTACGTCAGGCTGGATACCTATCTCCCGCAGCTCCTTTACGCTGTGCTGAGTCGGCTTGGATTTAAGTTCGCCCGAAGTTTTTATATAAGGAACCAAAGTGAGATGGACATACAGAACATGGTCCCTTCCCACATCATACCTGAACTGCCTTATGGCCTCAAGAAACGGAAGGCTTTCTATATCGCCGATGGTCCCGCCGATTTCCACAATGACAATGTCATAATCGTTTGCTACGGATTTTATGGCATTTTTTATTTCATCGGTAATATGCGGGACGACCTGCACGGTGTCGCCGAGATAATCACCCCGCCTTTCCTTTAAAATAACGCTGTAATAAATCTTTCCGGTCGTAAAATTGTTAGCCTGTGAAGCGCGTGCGGATGTAAATCTCTCATAATATCCGAGGTCCAGGTCAGTTTCAGTGCCGTCATCCGTGACAAAAACCTCTCCGTGCTGGAAAGGACTCAGGGTCCCCGGGTCCACATTGATGTAGGGATCTAATTTCTGAATAGTGACCTTAAGCCCCCTGGCCTCAAGCAGGGCGCCCATTGCCGCAGATGCGATTCCTTTTCCCAGTGAAGACACAACGCCGCCTGTCACAAATATGAATTTAGCCATTTAATTAGTATGCCACCGCCTTTCTGCATTTTTTAAGTCTTCTGCCGTATCAATGCCGAATGTATCATGAGGGGTTTCTTTTACCTTAATTTTCATGCCGGAGGCAAGCGCCCTGAGCTGTTCAAGCTTTTCAGTGAGTTCAAGCTTGTCAGGCGGCATTGAAGCAAACCTGAGCAGGACGTCTTTTCTGTAGCCGTATATGCCGATATGTTTGTAACAGTAAAAAGTTGAGAGTTGAGAGTTAAAAGTTAAGAGTTCAAAAATACCCGCCCCCCCTTTGCTAATAGGGGGCTCAGACATCTTCTGAATTTTCCAATGGTCCCTGTGAAACGGAATCGGCGCCCGTGAGAAATACATGGCAAAACCCTCATTGTCAAAAACAACCTTAACCACATTGGGAGATAAAATTTCTTCCGGGTCTGTTGTTTTCTTTGCGAGAGTGCTGATTGAGGCGCGCGGATCATCTGACAGGAGTCTTACTACATCATCCACCATCTCCGGCCTGATAAACGGCTCATCGCCCTGGACATTTACGACTATATCGCAGTCTATATCTTTTGCCGCTTCCGCTATCCTGTCTGTGCCGGACTGGTGCTTCTCAGAAGTCATGACAGCCTTTCCGCCAAATCCCAAGACAGTGTCGTAGATTTGCTTATTGTCAGTTGCAACGAGGGTAGTATTTATTGAATTTGCAGACGCGGCATGTTCATAGACCCACTGGATGATTGGTTTTCCTTTAAGAGAGGCGAGGGGCTTGCCGGGGAACCGGGTGGAGTTAAAGCGAGCCGGGATTATTGCAGCCGCCCTTTGCATATAGTAGTGTACACATTCAAAAATGAAATGTAAATTGAAAAATTAAATTTTATATACCCCGTAGCTTGCTGTAAGGAGGTTCATTGGTATATAATTCCTCATAAAGTTCAACAGCATAACTAATGTTGGAATTTGTGAGATTCATCAGGAGGTGAATTTTATGCAGAGCTTAAAAATAAATTATAAGGATGAGATACTAAGAGAAATTGACAATTTAACTTCCAATAAGGCAAAGGAGGTTTTGGAATTCATCTGTTTTATTAAACATAAAAAAGCTTTAGAGATGATAGACCCTACCCAGCTTTATTTTTATACCCCCAAATGGCAGGAAATGGAAAAAAAGGCTGAAGAAGACATAAGGGCCGGAAGGGTTTCGGAAGAATATTCAGCATCTGGAATGGATAAATTTTTTGCAGATATTAAAAAAGGCAGACAAAAGAAGAGCCGTAAATGAAGATACGGCGGACAAAAGCCTTTGATAAACTGTTTCTGAAACTCCCTGTCCATCTTCAAAAAAAGACTGAAAAAGCGATACGCCTCTTAGTGCAGGATTTTTATCATCCTTCATTGCATACAAAAAAGATGAGCGGTAAGGAAGAAATATGGGAAGCGCGGGTAGATTATCATTACAGATTCACTTTTACAGTTTATGAAGAAACCATAATATTGAGGGTTGTCGGGAATCATGATGAAGTTTTAAAAAATCCATAAAGTAAATCTTTACCCCTGCCGTTGGAAAAGCACCACACAACCGCGCATTATAAGAAATTTTTATAGCACCTATAAGCAGTGTTAAATTTTCTTGACAAACATAAGGGGCAATGTATAAAGTTTTTATATAAGCTCATAAATGAGAGGCTGTTACTGCCCTAAATACCCCTCTTTGGAAAAGGGGGTAGGGGAAATTTTTTTAAATTGCTGTCATTGACCCGAAAGTATTTTTAAAAGTGTCATTCCGGCAGGTTTTAATCCGGAATACAGAAATATAATTTACGTGCAGGCTTGTTTTTTTAAATTGAACCTGCCAAAAAGGTAGTCTTATGGCATATGTTTTGCACAGACAGACAGACAGATGTAATCGTTTATCAGGGGAATAATTTAAGAATGTAAAGGGCATCCATCTCGAATTGTCGGGAGGAATGCCCTTTTTTGTTTTGTGTAAGATTCACCCTTTGTAAAGGGGGATAAGGGGGTTGT
>JACQZD010000230.1 GCA_016207865.1 Nitrospirota bacterium | reverse complement strand
CCTGAGCGTAGTCTGCGAAATCTGCGAGGTTGCGTAATTATAATCTTCCACCTCTGCTATTGCCTTTGTAGGGTCTATTACTCTGAAATATACAACAGCATTCACCTTAACAGTGACATTGTCCCTTGTAATTATATCCTGCGCAGGCACATCAAATGCTACAGTCCTTAAGCCTACCTTTACAAGCTTGTCAATAACAGGCCAGATTATCACGAGTCCGGGTCCCTTGACCGGTATCAGCCTGCCCAGCCTGAATACAACACCCCTTTCGTATTCGCGGAGAATCTTTATGGCGCTGGACAAAAAGTATATAACCATGACAACAACCAGAATAAATCCTGTTGAAAATATAGGCATCTTACTCCCCCTTTCTTTTTATCCGTCAGAACCGGCTTTTCTAACGGGATAAACTTTCAGCTTTAAGTTTTCAATTGAAACAACTTTGACATTTACTCCTGTTTTTATCAATTCATCGCTCCACGCCTTCCATATCTCTCCATGCACGAAGACCGTCCCGCCTTCGGCGTTAACATCTGTTCTTGCCGTGCCTTCAAGCCCGATTAAGCCTTCCATGCCCGTAACCGGCTTCCGTCTGTAAGCCGTTACCGCAAGCCTGATAGTCAGGCTGAAAAATAATGCAGTAAGCACAACAGCCGGAAGAATGACCTTAATTGAGAGCTTTAAAAACGGCAGCGGCGATTCAAAAAGCATAAGCGACCCGATAAACATAGATATTATACCGCCTAAGGTAAGCAGACCGTAAGAAACAATTTTAATCTCAAGGATAAAGAAAATAATGCCGAGAATAATCAAAAGAAGTCCGGCATAATTTACAGGCAGTGTCTGCAGGGAATAAAATGCAAGAATCAGCGATATGGCTCCGAATACCCCCGGAAATACGGCGCCCGGGTTTGTAAGTTCAAAAAATATGCCGTAAAAACCAAGCATCAACAACATATATGCCACATTTGGGTCGCTGATTAGGCTTAATAACTTATGCCTCAGATTCATTTCATTATACTTAACCCTGACATCTTTGGTATTTATAACACGCCTGCCTGCCGATGTCTCAACCGCCCTGCCGTGGATATACTTTAACAGCGACGTCATATCAGGCGCCACTAAATCTATGACATTCTTTTTTAATGCCTCTGACTCTGTAGCTGATATGCTTTTTCTCACAGCGTCCTCTGCCCATTTTGCGTCCCGGCCCCTTTTTTCTGCTATTGATTTTATGTATGCGGCGGCATCATTTTCCGCCTTCTCAGACATTGTCTTGTCCATCTTTCCATCCAGACCAACGGGATGCGCGGCTCCGATATTCGTGCCCGGAGCCATAGCTGCCACATGTGCGGAAAGCGTTATGAAGACGCCGGCAGACGCCGCCCTTGAACCGCTCGGAGATACATAGACCACCACAGGAGTTTCGCTTGCTATTATTTTTTTAACTATAATCCTCATTGATGCGTCAAGCCCTCCTGGGGTATCAAGTTCAATCACAAGGACACCGGCTTTTTCCTTTACCGCCTCATCAATGTTTCTGGATACATATTCCGCCATTACAGGATTTACAACGCCGTTTGCCTTAATGATTATTATGTCGGCATTAGATAAGCTCGGCAGGAGAAAAACAGCAGAAACGATAAAAAAAGCAAAAAAGACTTTCTTTTTCATTGAAAAAATTATATCTTTATATTATAAATGGTGTCAAGGACATAAACAGAAAGACAGGATTCAAGGGGTCAAGTGTTGAAGCAACTTAAGAAATACGTTATTTATTATTAGTTGATAGTGTAATGTTCCATAAATAAGTTGTCATTCCTGCGAAAGCAGGAATCCAGTATAATCAAACATCTGGATTCCCGTTTCCACGGGACTGACGGAAAAAACAACATGAAACTTAAGATAACATATAACTAAAACTCACAGGAGAATAAACTATGATAATCAGCAAGCCATTCTTAAAAGTTGAGCAAATTCAGCAAAGGGTAAAAGAACTTGCAGGAAGAATCTCCCGTGACTATGAAGGAAAGGAAATTCTGGCAGTCGGAATATTAAAAGGCGCTTTTATGTTTTTTGCCGATATTGTCAGGACCATTCAGGTTCCCATGACAATTGATTTCCTCATCGTATCAAGTTATGCAAAGACAGAGTCCACAGGAGAAATTATCATACGCTCCGATTTAAAAGAAGACATAAAAGGCAGGGATATAATTTTAATAGAAGATATCGTAGATACCGGATATACGCTCAGTCACTTGAGGGAAATGCTCCTCGCACGCCAGCCGGCCTCGCTTAAGATATGTGCATTCCTGGATAAGAGACCACGGAGAAAAGTTGAGGTGCCGCTGGACTATATCGGCTTTGAGATCCCTGATGAATACATAGTCGGCTACGGACTTGACTATGAAAACAGGTTCAGAAATCTCCCTTATATTGCCATATTTAAAGAAAGCGTCTGAGCTAAAATGTCAAATATCAAAGCTCAAAATTCAAATATTAACGCTTAACTTATAAATTTATTTGGCATTTGGATTTTGAAATTTGGATTTAACCTTACTTTCATGTCTTCAATAAAAACACAGATAATCCCATATGCCGGATGGCAGAACTGCGTACAGATAACAAACGGCATTGTTGATTTAATAGTGACTGCCGATGTCGGTCCACGCGTAATCAGATACGGCTTTGCCGGACAGAAAAATGAGTTTTGCGAGATTGAATCAACTATGGGATTAACCGGCGGTGACGAGTGGCGCATCTACGGAGGGCACCGCCTCTGGCACAGCCCTGAATCAAGGCCGCGCACATATGAGCCTGACAACAGCCCGGTGAAATGGGAAAAACTCCCGGACGGTGTTAAAACTATTCAGGACACCGAACCGCATACCCTGATAAAAAAAGAAATGGAGGTCACACTGTCTGCCGGCAGCACTGCAGTCAAAATTATCCATCGTTTGATTAATAAAGGACCATGGCCTGTTGAACTTTCGGTGTGGAGCCTGTCGGCCATGGCAAAAGGAGGCAAGGAGGTCATTCCCCAGAGCAGCAAAAATACAGGACTTCTGCCAAACCGCATAATATCACTCTGGCCTTATACAAAACTGAATGACCCGCGCGTATGCTGGGGAGATAAATATATCATCCTGCAGCAAGACGCAGGCATGACAAAGCCTCTAAAATTCGGCGTCTCCAATGAAAACGGGTGGGCTGCATATTTTAATCACAATCATCTCTTTGTAAAATATTACACGCATAAAACAGATGCGCGCTATCCTGATTTTGGTGTATCATATGAAACATACACAAATGACGTTATGCTGGAGATGGAAACGCTGTCACCTCTTACAGTGCTTGAGCCGGGGACAAAGTCAGAACATGTTGAGGCATGGGAACTGTTTGACAATATGCCCATGCCGTCTAATAATGAGCAGGAGATTGAAAATATTTTAACAAACAGGATAAAACATATATAGTTGGAAATGAAATACGGCGAAAAAATAATATCAAAAGCAAAACTTCAGAAATGGGGAAACCCCTGTCCTGACCGCGACTACAATATAGAAATAGATTTTCCGGAGTTTTCATGCCTCTGTCCGCGCTCCGGTTATCCTGACTACGCAGTCATTAAAATCAACTACATCCCGGATAAATTCATCGTTGAACTCAAATCCCTTAAACTCTACTTCAACAAATTCAGAAACCTGCACATTTCACACGAGGCCGTGACAAACCTGATTTTTGACGACCTGAAAAAGCTTCTTAAGCCGAGGAGTCTGGAAGTTGCGGGGGATTTCAATCCGCGGGGAAACGTAAAGACGGTCATACGCGTAACAGCATAAGTCACAACCAACCACAGAGAACTCAGAGCTAAACTTACATTTAAATACTTCTCAGGGAGATTCCATCAACCCTATATGATTCCAACGGGAATCTGTCATTCCCCGATTTAATCGGGGAATCCAGTTCTTAAGTTTTCTGGATCCCCCGGTCAAGCCGGAGGATGACAAAATAAATTTTTAGACAGACTCTGTGTCCTCTGTGGTTCTATTTTTTTATCCTATCACTTCCAGAATCATCTTTCTCTTTTCAGGCGGGCTCTCTCCGATTCTCAGCGCGCCCATGAATTTCTCCCTTGCCTTTTGAACAAAGTCCTCATCGTGGGTGCAGAAAGAACAAAGCTTCTCACCCTTATCAACAAAATCTCCTGCCTTCTTTTTAAGGAGAATCCCTGCCGCAGGGTCAATGACAGAATCAATCCTCTCTCTTCCGGCTCCGAGAATCATAGAGGCCGTTCCAACTGCCTCTGCATCAATATGCCGGATATAGCCTTTTTCTTCAGAAAATATATCAATACTTAAACACGAGTGCGGCAAAAGCGTCGGTCGCTCGATTATCTTTGGATTGCCGCCCTGAAGTTCAAGCATTTGCCCGAATTTCTCAAGCGCCGCGCCGCTTTCAATAAGTCCTGCAAGCCTCTTCCTGCCCTCTTCTATCTCCGGCTCTATGCCTGCTGTCTTCAGCATCATTGCGCCGAGGTAAAGTGTAACCTCCATCAAATCATCAGGACCGTTTCCTTTAAGAGACTCTATCACCTCAAGCACCTCCATAGAATTTCCTATCGCCATTCCGAGAGGTTCGTTCATGTCGGTAATAACGGCGGTTGTCTTTACGCCAAAGGCATTCCCCGTATCCACCATTGCTTTTGCAAGAATTCTTGCATCCTCAATATCCTTCATAAATGCGCCCGAGCCTGTCTTTACATCAAGAACAAGACCTTCAATGCCTTCGCTCATCTTCTTGGACATTATACTGCTCGTTATAAGCGGTATGGATTCAACAGTGGCAGTTACGTCCCTTAATGTATAAAGCCTTCTGTCAAGCGGAGCCATCTCATCCGAATAACCAATCATGGCGCAATTAATCTTTGAAAGTATTTTTTTAAACTCTTTTACGTTAAGCGCTGTCCTGAAACCCGGGATGCTTTCAAGCTTGTCAAGGGTGCCCCCTGTATGCCCCAGCCCCCGGCCTGACATCATAGGCACCACAACACCGGCAGACGCAGCCAGCGGGGCCAGTATCAGGCTTACCTTGTCTCCGACACCTCCTGTGCTGTGCTTATCAACCTTCTGGCCTGGAATATCCGAGAGGTCAATTACAGGCCCTGAGGAAATCATTATCTCCGTCATATCAGCAGTTTCCTCGCGGGTCATACCCTTAAAAAATACCGCCATCAGAAAAGCTGACATCTGATAGTCAGGGATATCGCCCCTTAAATAGCCTGTCAGAAATCCGGCAAATTCACTGCGGTTGATACTGTATCCGTTTCTTTTTTTCTTTATAATATCGTATGCGCGCATTTTACAATTTTACTCAGCAAACCCTCCCTGCAAAGGCATGTATGCCTGTAAAAAAAGATTCCGGACAAGCCGGAATGACAGCCTACCAAAGGCATATGTACCTGAAAAACTTTAAGGGCAACACATTAAAAGTCATGCTGCCTGTATTGAAGAGTCCAAAAGCAAATACTTAAAACTTTTTGCAGCATGACAAATAATAATCACAGTTGCTTTCTTAAAGTTTTGAGGGTATATATGCCTTTGAAACCAGAATGACAATCTAAGTAATACCCTCCCTTTGCATCTCTCTTTACACAACCCGCCCGTCCAGCATCCTGATAATCCTTCCGCACTTTGATGCAAGGGCATCGTTATGCGTTACGATTAAAAAAGTTATGCCCTTGTTTTTATTCAACTCAATCAGAAGATTAAACAGTTCATCACCTGTCTGCGTATCAAGATTGCCGGTAGGTTCATCGGCAAATACAATCTTCGGCTCAAGTATAAGCGCCCTCGCCGCCGCAACCCTCTGTTGTTCGCCGCCTGAAAGCTCACCCGGTTTATGATTTCTTCTTTCATATACACCAAGTTCTTTTAAAAGCCTCTCCGCATTTTCTTTAATCTCTCCATAACTTGACCCCTTAACCCCTTGACCCCTTGACCCCTGACTTATCATCGCCGGCATCATTATATTTTCAACAGCTGAAAATTCCGGCAGGAGGTGATGAAACTGAAAAATAAATCCGATGGTCCTGTTTCTGAAGCCTGCCAGGGCATCTTCATCAAATGATGAAATATCCCTGTTTTCATAAAAAACTTCTCCGGATGTCGGATTGTCAAGAGTTCCAATGATATGAAGCAGAGTGCTTTTGCCCACTCCTGAAGGTCCCATTATGGCGGCCACCTCTCCTTCATAAATCTCAAGGTTTATACCCTTCAGGACCTGAAGCTCTATGCCGGTGCCTGAAAAAGTCTTATTCAGATTTCTTACGCTTATTAATGCCTTCATTCTTTTCCTGTGCCTTACCCTGCTCTTTATCTTTTTTAAAATCCATGCCTTCCTTCATTCCTTCTAATGCCTTTTCAGCCTTTTCTCCAACCGCCCTGCCTGCGGACTCCGTCTTTCCGCCGACCCACCTGAAGCCATCCCCGCCCTTCCAAATGGCAAGAGCTACAACAGCGACAATCAGGATTACAAAAACAGCAATCGTCCTGAAAATAAATTTAAACATTTCCTTAACTTTTAACTCTTAACTTTTTTTTACTCGTATCTCAGCGGCTCCACAGGATTTAATTTTGCAGCCTGCCACGAAGGATAAACAGTTGCTATGAAACTTATTATAACAGCGGCGGCTGACACTGCAATAAAATCAGGCAGATTCATCTTTACAGGCAGGTAGCTGAGGTAATAAACGTCTGCGGGAAGACTTATAAATTTATATGTCTTCAGCAGATAGCAGACCGTATAGCCGCCTGTGATTCCGATAATTGTGCCGACAATTCCTATTATCAGCCCGTGTATCATAAAAATGGACATAATTCCCCTGCTGGTCGCTCCCATTGCCTTAAGAATGGCAATCTCCCTGGATTTTTCAATCACTATCATTACAAGATTGCTTATGATATTGAATGATGCTACAAGCACTATCAGGACGAGTATTATGAACATAACGATTTTCTCCAATTTCAAGGCCGCAAAAAGATTTTTGTTCATCTGCTTCCAGTCCCGCGTATAGTAAGGAACACCGAGTGTATTCTCAATCTCAAGGCCTGTCTTTTCTGTGCCGTATATGTCATCAACCTTTATTTCAATTCCTGTAACACTGTCCTGATAATTAAAAAAATCCTGCGCGCCTTTTAAATTTATATAGGCCAGGCTTGAGTCGTATTCATACATCCCTGCCTCAAAAAAACCTGCGACTTTAAATTTCTTTATCTTCGGAAGCATTCCGAGAGGGCCGGCAATGCCGAACGGAGATATCAGGTTGACCTCATCGCCGACAAACAAACCCAGATTTCTTAAAAGCTCCCTGCCGATTATTATCCCCGGGGCGCCGGCATCTTTCTTCAGCGCGTCAATGCTTCCGCCTTTAATGTTTTTCAAAATGTCTGTCGCTCCGACCCCGATATCAGGCTCTATGCCCCTTACAACAACACCGTGCCCCTTGGCGCCTGAGCCTAACATGGCCTGACCGTAAACAAACGGGGTGGAACTTTCAATCCCCTTAATCCTGCCGAGCTTTTCCCGGAGCTCTGCCTGCCCTTTTAATTTCCCTTCATAACTTAAAACAACAATATGGGCATTCACTCCGAGTATTTTTTTCTGGAGGTCGTCCTGAAAACCGCTCATCACCGAGAGGACTATAATCAAAGCCATGACGCCGAGCGCAACCCCTGCAATGGAAATTGCGGTGTTTACCGAAATGCCCCTTTGCTTTTTCTTGGTCCTAAGGTAACGGAAGCTTATGAAAAGCTGATATGGCAAGTTCATTTAAAGTGATGTGTCTTTATTAAATTTCCGTTCACTGTTCACTGTCTACTGTTCACTGTATTTATTGTTCCGGTTTTAACTGCGGAAACAGGATTACATCCCTTATGGATTGCGCATTTGCAAAGAGCATCAGCAGCCTGTCAATGCCTATCCCTTCTCCAGCAGTAGGCGGCATGCCGTATTCCAAGGCCCTGACAAAATCCTCATCCATAAAACCCGCTTCCTCATCCCCCATCTGCCTGGCCTCCACCTGACTTAAAAATCTCTCCCTCTGGTCTGCGGGGTCATTCAGCTCTGAAAAAGCGTTTGCAATCTCGCGGGCGCCTATAAACAATTCAAACCTCTCCACAAGTCCCGGGTCTTCCTTCTTCCTCTTTGCCAGAGGGGAAAGTTCAACAGGATAATCAAGTATGAATGTCGGCTGTATCAGATTGGGCTCAACTTTTTCTTTGAATATTTCGTCAAGAATTTTTCCGTGAGCCGCCTTTTTATCTATATCAATGCCGTTTTTAACTGCGTAATCCCCTGCGGCAGCCGCCCCGCTGAAAACCGAAGGGTCCACGCCGTGCATCTGCATTGCGTCATGCATGGTCCTTCTCTTCCACGGTAGAGTAAAATCAATAGTGGCGTCCGCATCTCCATAAGGCACACTCAACCCTCCGGCGACCTCCGCGCATAAAAAAGTAATAAGCTCCTCAGTAAAATCCATCAAATATCTGTAATCAGTATAGGCGATATAAAATTCCAGCATTGTAAATTCAGGGTTGTGCTTCGTGGATATGCCTTCATTCCTGAAATTTTTATTAATTTCATAGACCCTCTCATATCCGCCTACAATAAGCTTCTTTAAATAAAGCTCCGGCGCTATCCTTAAATAAAGGTCCATGCCGAGCGCGTTATGATGGGTCTTAAACGGTTTTGCATTTGCCCCGCCGGGAATAGGATGCATCATCGGGGTTTCAACTTCCATAAATCCCCTCCCGTCAAAAAAATCCCTGATTGATTTTATAAGCCTGCTCCGCTTTAAAAACATATCCTTAACAGAAGGATTTGCAATCAAGTCCACATAACGCTGCCTGTAGCGGGTTTCAATGTCCTTAAGACCGTGCCATTTCTCAGGCAGGGGCCTCAGGGATTTGCAAAGCAGGGTGATATCTTTAGCCTCAATCGTCAGCTCATTTGTCTTGGTCCTGAAAACCTTTCCGCTTAAGCCGGCAATGTCCCCGATGTCAATATTCTTAAGTATATCGTAGCCTGTGCCGAGGGCATCCTTCCTCAGATAGACCTGAATTTTGCCTGTAGCATCCTGAATATGGGCAAAGCAGGCCTTTCCAAAGTCCCTCATGGCAATTATCCTGCCTGCTACTGTGCAACTGACATTCTTAGCCTCAAGCTCTTCCTTGCTTAGAGGCCCGTAATTATCAATTATGTCCTTTGCCCGGTTTTTGACGTCAAAAGGACCGCCGTAAGGATCAATCCCGGATTCTTTAAGGCTGTTAAGTTTTTTGAGCCGTTCCTGTATTAAATCATTAGTGTCTTCCATAACGCTTATTCCACCAGCCCTGACAAAATCTTAGTCTTTTCCTCAATCATCCTGTCAAGGCTTTCACGCTCAAGCTTAAGCTTGAAGAGTTCATCGGCAATATTAAGAGAAGCCATAATAGCAACTTTAAGGTGGTTTGCCGTAGGGGCATTGCTGTAAATCTCCCTGAGTTTTTCATCAACATACTGCGCCAGGGCTTTTACATATGCCTCATCCTCATCCACCTTGATGGAATAATTCTGCCCTAATATCTGGACTTCAATATTTTTTGCAGCCATATGCTCTTATTTACGATTCAAAATTCGTGACCCGTAACGGTTTTTTTAACTCTTAACTCTTAACTCTTAACTCTTAACTCTTAACTGTCTCTCTCAGAGCCCTACTGATTCAAGCTCCTTCAGTATTGATTCTATCTGCCCCTTTGTGCCTTCCTTCTCCTGTTGCAATTTGTTTAAATCGGCGCTCAACTTGTCAATCTCCTTTGTATTATGCTTTAAAGATTCAAGCTGGCTTTCTTTCTTCTTAAGCTCATCTTCAAGCGCTTTCACCCTTGAATTCAGCGTTTTGTTTTCATCTGTCAATAATTTAATCCTGTCAACCACCTTTAAAATTTTTTCCTCAAGCATCTGCACTTTATCCATGCGTGAACCCTCCTTTAAATGCCCTTCCTTCTCCTCAAGAAACGCAAGCATGCTCTGTTTCATGGCTTGTAACTTATCAAAATACTGCCAAAAAGTAAACCCCGTTAACCCGAAGTGTCGGGATTATAAAGGAGTTTGAAAATCACCCTTGTCCGTCATTGAACCAAAAATACCTTTAAATCCGTCATTGCTCTGAAAATATGTTTAAAAATGTCATTCCCCGATTTAATCGGGGAATCCATTTCCCTTTAAAAAAATCTCTGGATTCCCGCTTAAAACACGCGGGAATGACAACTATAGAGGTATCTCCCCGGCAAGAAATCCTTT